>CAMDVY010000106.1 GCA_945878745.1 Klebsiella pneumoniae
GAAGGTTCAAGCGGAGTGGAAGCTCGTCTGCATGGCGCTGAATCTGCGGCGGATGGCGTACCTTTGAGCAGGAATAATGAGATAAATCCCGGCAAAAAGAGCAATTTGAGGTTGCACAGCACTGCGTCCACGACCAGGAACGAATCTCATGCGATCTGAAACAGGATCTCTGAACAATGCAGGATGATTAACGGCGCGAGCTTGGAATTCATGACTTCACTGAGCCTCTGCCGCGCGGATTCCTAACGCGACCTAACGCGCCTAACGCGCATAGAGGGGCGGCAGTAACGCGCGGGTTACGCCGGGCTTCGTCCGATTCAACCTGCGCACCAGTTTGAGCGAATCCTGCATCGCCTGCGCGAGATCTGACGCACCAACATTGGCAGCAAACCGCTGATTGCCTGATTGCTGAAGAACCTGCCACTCCGGTTCGTTGGCCAGCAAGTCCAGCGCCTCGCTGCGTCGGACTGTGTGGTACAGCATGGCGCCGTGGATGATGGCCTCCCGCACTCCGTGCAGATCCTTGTTGCGAACCGCACTGCTCGCGGCAGCAGACCAGGTGATGACTGAACGGGTTTGGCGGGGGCGAAACCTGAGGATTGCGAATATAGTCAAACCCAGAAGAACCGCCACCAGCGCCGGCCACCAGCGGACGGGAAGGGCAGGGGCGTCTTGAGTCGGGTTGATTGCAGATGGTGTGCTGGCCTCGTCTTGCGAAGTCGCCTCAGGGGTTGAAACCGGCGGTTTTTCCCCGGCGATGTTCAGCGTCCGTGCAGGCAGTCGAGTCAGCCGGATGCGTTTTGCCTCGGTATCCCACCAGCTGATGTCGACACCGGGAATCTCGACGGTGCCACCCCAGGCTGGCACAAAGCTGTCGCTCTGTACGCGTTTACCGTTGACGGCATCGCTGCGTGTGTCGTCTTCAAGAAACGGTGCTTCCGGGTATTGCCGAATCAATTCGCTGTCCACGGTCGTTGTTGGTGGTGGAATCGACGAGCCGGTATTGCCGATGGCGGTAATCTCGATCGTTCGACGTAACGATGCGCCGGCCTGGATGTTCAGGACGTCGGGATCCCACTCTTCGCGAATGGTCAGATCAGAGACCGGGAACCAGGGTTTGCCTGCTGGCCACGATGCCGGAATCGGCAACACGTTGATGGTCTTGTCAGCGGCCATGACCTGCACACCGCGCCGAACGTCATTCAGCCGCAGCGAACTTTGAACCGCAAAGCCGGGGATGATGAACTGGCCACTGCGCTCGGGGAAAATGGCGTAACGTTGTTCAAGCACGCCGTAGCGGGTGTCGTTTTTCATGGTGATGTCCTGGGTGGTTTCACCCAGTGGCAGGACGACTGCATCTGTGATCACCGGCGCCCCCGGCAGATCACCGTAGATCTGTACTCCTGAGGTGTAGTAAAGCCTTCGTGTGTAGCGTACCTGCGCCTGGACATACACTTCGCTGCGATCCACAGAAATGTCGAAATAAACGAGTTTGTCGATTTCATTCTGCAGATTGGACGCCACGGGTCGCACGGTGACGACGATCGGTTCGCTGCGTTCACTACCCAGAGAAAGGGAAGGTATCGTCAGCTGACCAGTTCGTTTGGGGCGCAGCGTGATCAGCAGATCAACCCAGCTGGTCACTTCACCGTTGACCACACGCAGCTGGCTTTGAGTGCTGGTGGTCTCAACTTCGAAGTCGGCATTGAGTGGCGTGAGATCAAGTCCTTCCACATCGTCGGTACCGGTTACACGTACCTGCAGTTGTGTTGACTGCATGATATCGATCTCGCGTGGCGCCACTGCAACCTGTACCGCAGCCTGAAGTGCGGTCACCTGCAACAGCAGCCCAATGGCCAGCAACAGGCAATGCACGCGCTTCACCATATCTTGTCCCCTTGGCGGTATCGATAGTCTCCCTCGCGCAGGCGCTGCTGGTTTTCGTACTGGAACTTTCGTCGCAGGAGGCCACCCGGATCATCGGGTACGCGGCGCAACCATTGCTCCATGGCGTCGGATTGCTCATCTCGCGTTTGTGCCTGCTGCTCCTTGCCGTCTTCCTTGGGTTGCTCCGGCTCGCCTTGTTCTGCCTGGTTCTGTTCTTCCTGGCCAGGTGATTCCTTGTCCTCGGCGCTGGGCTCCTGAGCATCCTGTGCCTGCTGGTTGGCACCGCTGCTGTCGCCACTGCGGGATTGTTCGCTCTGGTTTTCGCTATCCTGTTGCTGTTCGTTGTTGTCCTGTTCGCTGGCTTGTTGCTGAGCTTCTTTCTGCTGCGCAAGCAAAGCCTTGTTGAAAGCGGCGTCTTCGTGTTCGGGATCTCGGGAGAGCACGGAGTCGTAGGCTGCAATGGCGCCATCCAGATCACCTGCCCGGGCCAGTGCGGTACCGAGATTGTAGGTATTGCGGACATCGTCCAGGCCAGTAAAGGAGCCCACGGCAGAGTTGTAGTTACCGGCACGATATTCAGCCACACCACGCCAGTCCTTCCGCTCCGTCAACGTTGCGGCACGTTCGGGCGCACCACTCCTGAGCGCGGCGTAAGCCTGTTGGTCATCACGTTGCCAGAGGTTTTCCCAGAAATCGGCATGACTGTCGAGTGGCATGACGCACAACGCGAGTCCGGCGATGACACCACGGCGGAAGCCGAATAGAAGAAGTGGCAATGCGACCATTGCCAGCCAGTAGCCGAGGTCGTGCCATAGATCAAACTCGCGATCGACCTGACTGAGATCGTCTTCACCCGGGAGTGTCGTACTCAGCACGGTGTCAAGGTCCGCATCACCCAGGACTACAGCCGCATACTTGCCGTAACCGAGCTCGGCACTTTCTGCGAGACGGTCTTCATCGAGTCTCGCCGTGATCACTTCGTCTTCCCGGGTGGTCAGGAATCGACCCGGTTGCTGAACGAAGTCGAGGGGAATGGGTGCACCCTCTGGCGTACCGATTCCCAGAATTGAGATTGGAAACATGGTATCCCGGTAATCCGTAATGTCCGCGAGGTTATCGATTCCGTCGGTGACCAGCAGGATGCGACCCTTGCGCAGATGCGCATTGGCAAACAGGGCGCTGACCACTTCCAGTGCCGCAGCCGGTCGACTGCCGGCGACTGGCATGATGGCGGGTTCCAGCGATTCCAGCAGATTGACGATAGTCTTTGTGTCGTCGGTGAGCGGGACCACAGCGTGTGCACTGCCCGCCCAGGCCACCAGGCCAGTAACCCCTTCTTCGCGATTTCGCAGGATGTCGATGATCTTCTGTTTGGCTCGGGTCAGTCGTGATGGCGCAACATCCTGTGCATACATCGACAGTGACAGGTCGAGGGCGATGACCAGAGCATCTGCCTTCTGTTCTACCGGTTGTGGCAGTCGTTCAAAGGTGGGGCCGGCGAGCCCCAGCAAGACTGCCATCAGTGCCAGCAGAAGGGGCCAGTTGGCACGTTTGTTCGCGGCGCGTCGTCCATCGTCGAGCAGCACTGACAACAACTCAGGATCGATACTTCGCTGCCAGCGTGCGGTGATTCGTTGACGACGAAGCCAGATCCAATAAAGCAATACAACCGGCACCAACGCCAACATCCACCACGGGCGCAACAGGTGCAGGTTCTGGAGTATCTGCTCAGTCTGCATGGACACCTCGCCGCATCACCGGCAGGAGCATCGTCAGGACCAGCAGGATCAGGCCAAGGCCGAGCGGCCAGGGGAACAGCGACTGAATGGGACGAAACAGCTCCGGTTCCTGCTCAACGGGTTCCAGCGCATCGATCTGGGCATAGATCTGGGCCAGCTCCGCCGGATTCTCCGCCCGGTAGTATTGACCACCAGTAGTTTGTGCAACCGTGTTGAGCGCTTCTTCATCCAGATCTGCTGACGGATTGACGATGCGGTTGCCAAGGCGGCCGAAGAGACCGGGTATTCGCATCTCGCTTGCGCCGACTCCAATGGTGTAGATCTTTACGCCCACACTGGCGGCGAGTTCCGCCGCTTTCACCGGCGCCACTTCGCCCGCGTTGCTGGCACCGTCTGTCAGCAGAATCATCACACGATCGCCGTCCGGCCGCTGACGCAGGCGTTTGACGCCGAGCCCGATGGCGTCGCCAACTGCGGTCTTGCCACCGGCGATACCAATCGGCGCTTCGGTCAGCAGTGTGCGTACGGTTTCCAGATCAAACGTCAATGGCGCCTGCAGATAGGCGTTGGTGCCAAACAGGATGAGTCCAACACGATCTCCACCGCGCAACTCAAGAAAGGCTGCGATCACCTGCTTGACGATACTCAGCCGATCGACGTAACGGCCAGCGAGCTCCATGTCTTCAGTGCCCATACTGCCGGAGATGTCGACGGCCAGCATCAGGTCACGTCCGGTTACTGGCAAGGCGACAGGTTCGCCGGTCCACTGGGGGCGGGCGGCCGCGGTGACCAGGGACATCCAGGCGAGGGTCAGCAACAGGAGCGCCAACGGAAATCCGGATCGGCTGGGTCGCACGCTGGTGGTGGTTTCGAACTGATAGGCGGCCAGCGCAGGGACAGTCAGGGCCGGTTGTTCAGCCTCGGCGTGTCGGCGCCAAAGCCGGACCAGCAAAGGCAGGGGCAGTACAACGAACATCCACGGCCAGACGAACTCGATCATGTCGTCACCGGCGCAGACTTGAGCAGTTTGCGCAATAGTGGCTGCAAAGCAGGCAGCTCCGAGTCGTCACTGACGGATGAAAATCGTTGGTTGCCCAGCAAACGGCCCGCGCCGTCGGTGAACTGTAGCGAGGCACTACGTTTGTTCAGATAGGCAAGCCACTCGTCGCCGGACAGCGCGGCGACATGGGTTGCGCCATCAACATGCACCCATAGTCGCTTCAGGAGTGCGTTGCAGTCGTTGATACAGTCCGCGGCTGTGTGAGTGCCGGATGTCCATGCCTGGAAACAGGCATCCAGTTCCTGAATTGCTGCTCGGCGTGGCGCATTTTGCCTCCGCCGGTGAACGATGGTTCTGATCGAGTAGACCAGCAGCAGAAGCACCAGCGCTGCGATGATCCACCAGCCCGGAGCCGGTGGCCACCAGGTCGGTGTATCGGGCAACTGCACGTCGCGCAATTGGTCGAGCGGGTCGTTCTGCATGGTCAGAGCCTGGCCAGGATCGGCAGCAGGTCTGCATCGTTCGTGCTGACCCGTCGATAAACGATCTCCCCACGACGGCTCAACGATTCGATGTCTGCCAGCCGGGATTCAAACCTGGCTTGATACTGTGCACGCAGTGCTGGATCCGCACTGTCGAACTGAAGCCGTGCCTGGCCATCGGTCACGGCATAAAGATCATCCGGTGGCAGCTCGGCCTCGAGAGGGTCGACCACCTGCACCAGGGTGACCCGGTTGTGACGGGAGAGTGCATTGGCGACGTCGCGCCACAGATCGATGTCGGTGGCAAAATCGCTGATCAGCACCACGCGATAGCCGGTGCGAACCAGTCGCCTGAAGGCAAAAAGAGCTTCAGTCCGCACCTGTCGATCAGCCGTCCCGACCCGTGCCAGGGCGTGATTGAACTCGGCGATATCGAACATGAATCGCGCTACGGGACGCAGACTGCGGAAGGGCCGATGGACGGTGTAACGGTGGTTGCCCAGCACCATGCCACCGACACGATCGTGATCTTCCAGGGTTTGCCAGGCGAGCAGGGCGGCGGCCTCGGCCACGGCGACGGATTTCAGTCGTTGGCGGGAGCCGAAGAACAGGCTCTGGCTCTGATCGACAAAAAAGAGCACGGGGCGCTCCCGCTCTTCGCGAAAGACCTTGGTGTGGACCTTCTGCTTGCGGGCCGTCACCCGCCAGTCGATGGTGCGAACGTCATCACCGGGTTCGTAGAGGCGGACTTCAGCGAAGTCCACGCCACGTCCCTTCTGTCGAGAAAGCTTCAACCCGGCCTGCCGGCCAAACTGTCGTCCGCCCTGCGCAGGCGAACCACTGCGGCGGTAACGCAGCGCCAGCAGCGCACTGCCATCGACATAGGCACCGGTCAGGACAGTCATCAGGGTGCCGGCACGACCTCAAGCAGGGTATCGATGGTGCGATCTGCATCGATGCCCTGGGCCTGGGCCTCGAAGGTCAGCAGGATGCGATGCCGCAGGACGTCGTGGGCAATGGCCTGTACATCGTCGGGTGTGACGAAATCGCGTCCCGCCAGCCAGGCATGCGCCCGGGAGCATGCATCCAGAGCGATGGTGCCACGAGGGCTCGCACCATACTCGATCCACTCCTTGAGTTTGCCGGTCGGCTGGCGTGACGCCATGACCAGTTGCACGATGTATTCCTCGACGGGTTTGGCCATGTGCAGGTCGAGAATGGCGCGACGTGCGGTCAGGAGCTCCTCTTCGCTGAGTCGGCAAGGTGGCTCGGTGGCCCCTTCGCCGGGCTGTTGGCCACGATTTTCGGCGCGGACCAGATGCAGGATCGAGGTCTCTGCGGTGGCATCGGGATAACCCACCTTCACGTGCATGAGGAATCTGTCGAGCTGGGCTTCAGGCAGCGGGTAGGTGCCTTCCTGTTCGATGGGGTTCTGGGTTGCCATCACGAGGAACAGCTTCGGGAGTTTGAAAGTCTGTCGACCCACGCTGACCTGGTGTTCCGCCATCGCTTCGAGCAGCGCGGATTGCACCTTGGCAGGTGCGCGATTGATTTCGTCGGCCAGCACCAGGTTGTGGAACACGGGGCCGGGCTGGAATTTGAAGGTCCCGTCCTCTGGTCGGTAGATCTCACTGCCGGTCACGTCGCTGGGCAGCAGGTCTGGCGTAAATTGAATGCGATGGAAGTCACCCTGAATGGCCTTGGCCAGTTCCTTGATGGCGCGGGTCTTGGCGAGACCTGGCGCACCTTCGACCAGGAGGTGCCCCCCTTGCAGCAGCGCGATCAGCAGACGCTGCAGCAGTTGCTCCTGGCCAATGATGCGGGAGGACAGCCAGCCGGCAACGGCGCGGATACCTTCGAATTGGCCGGCATTCATGGGTGTGGGGTCCTGCACTGGAAGAGTTGGGCGCTATTGTAGCGGGGCACCATCCCGCTGTACCAAGCTGTGACGTTCAATCCCTGCCTTCCTGTGACTATTTTTCCTGGCGCCCACCGGCAGGATTCGTTGCTACGCTTGATGGGAGCTCGGATCTTTATCATGCACTACATTTTTGACCTCAATATTCCGCGAGACGAACTCCTCAAGTTCTACGCAGGCGATGCGCGCCTGGTCCATGCGATGGCGCGCAGTGGTCAGCGGGTCAAGTTTCCTGCCGCGGTCCTTCGCCCGTATGTAGCGACAGATGGGGTTCGCGGCACTTTTCGAATGAGTGTCAATGCGGCGCATCGCCTCGAGAGGTTTGAACGGCTGGGCTGATAGTGGAGTTCTGCTCAACTGGCTTGACGAGCAGGGGCGGGTTGGCTTGGCAGGTGGTTCGTTCGGGTTCATTTCAGAGCGCGAGTGACGATAAACTGGGCGGCATGTCCGACCCGATCTACCCCCTGCTGCGACGTGCCTTCTTCTGTTTGCCAACAGAGGCTTCCCACCACCTGGCCCTTGCCGGCATCGGGGCACTCGGTCTGCTACCCCGCGGCGCACCATCGACGGACCACGCTGTGGAATGCATGGGTCTTCGTTTTCCAAATCGGGTGGGCCTTGCAGCCGGGCTCGACAAGGATGCCCGGTCGGTAGAAGGGTTTGCTGCGCTTGGATTTGGCAGCATCGAAGTGGGGACCGTGACACCTCTCCCGCAGCCCGGCAATCCCAAACCACGGCTGTTTCGAATTCCAGAGGTTGGCGCGATCATCAATCGGATGGGCTTCAACAGCGAAGGCCTTGCCGGCATGGTGCCGCGGCTGGCGGCGCTGCGTGAGCGGGATCGACTGCAGGGCGTGATCCTCGGCGTCAACATCGGCAAGAACAAGGACACCCCGCTGGCCGACGCTCACCTCGACTATGTGCGCGGACTCGAAGCGGTGCACGACTATGCAGACTATGTCACGCTTAACCTGTCTTCGCCGAACACACCCGGGCTGCGTACGTTGCAATCCGCCGATGCACTCAGGACTTTGCTTGGCCCCGTGGTTGAGACCAGAAATCGGCTGGGTTCCCGTGGTGGCAACCGGCCATTGGTGCTGAAGATTGCGCCGGATCTGGTTCCCGAAGATCTGGATGCGATCAGTACCTGCGTTCTGGAGTTCGGTATCGACGGCGTGATTGCGACGAATACCACCATTGATCGAAGCGTTTTACCGGGCCGGCTCGCGAATCGCTGGCAACAGGAAGCCGGTGGACTGAGTGGCGAGCCGCTCAAGGCGCTGTCGCTGTCGACAGTGACCTCCCTGCGTACCAGGCTTGATGCTTCAATTCCGATCATCGGCGTGGGCGGGATCGGTTGTCTCGCTGATGCTCGGGCGATGCTGCAGGCAGGCGCTACATTGGTGCAGATCTATACCGGGTTCATCTATAAAGGCCCTGAATTAGTGCGCGAACTCGGGAGGCTCGCCTGCTAATTGGACACGTTGATGGGCGATTTGCGCCTGATAGGTGCTCTTATGCCCAT
>CAMDVY010000107.1 GCA_945878745.1 Klebsiella pneumoniae
AAACACCCGGCATCAACATCATCCGCAATACCGGGGTGGGCACCGAGCCCCGTGGGCACGGCGGCCACGCCTATATCCGCTACGAAAACGTCCGCATCCCGAAAACGAACATGCTGGGCGCACGTGGCCAGGCCTTCGCTGTCGCGCAAACCCGACTCGGTGGCGGCCGAATCCACCACGCCATGCGTACCATGGGCCAGTTGCAGCGTGCCTTTGACATGATGTGCGAACGAGTGCTGTCCCGCACGACCAAGGGCGAAGTGCTGGCCGACAAACAAAGCGTGCAGGAGAAAATTGCTGACTCCTGGATGGAGATGGAGCAGTTCCGGTTGATCGTGCTGCGCACTGCGTGGCGAATCGATCAATACAAGGACTACATGAAGGTGCGCAAGGACATCGCTGCGATCAAGGCGCTGATGCCGAAGGTTTACCACGACGTGGTATCACGCGCCCTGCATCTGCATGGTTCGATCGGTGTATCCAATGAAATGCCATTCACCGGCATGCTGATCAACTCTTACACCATGGGCCTGGCTGACGGACCGACAGAGGTGCACAAGATCACTGTGGCCAAGCAGGTTCTGCGTGACTATCAACCCACGAAGGATCTGTTTCCGAGTTACCACTTGCCACGTCGTTACAACGAAGCGGTGGCCCAGTACGGCGCGCAGATCGAACGTGAATTGGCCAACTGGTAATGGCGCTCCTGAATCGCGGCGACACCGATCTGTACTACGAAGTCCACGGCAAAGGGCCAGCGATCCTGCTGACCCACGGCTATTCGGCGAACACCCAGATGTGGGCGCCGAATATCGACGCGCTGGCGGCCAGGCATACTCTTATCGTCTGGGACGTACGTGGCCATGGTCGCTCCGGCGCTCCGGATGACCCGGCCGCGTACTCGCGTGACAAGACCATGCACGATATGGCCGCACTGCTCGATCATCTGCAGGTCGATCAGGCGGTGATCGGCGGCCTGTCGCTCGGCGGTTATCTGTCCCTGGCCTTCAACGTGTTCCACCCCGATCGCGTACGCGGGCTGTTGATATTTGACACCGGCCCAGGCTATCGGAACGACGAGGCCCGGGAAGGCTGGAACCGAATGGCGATCGCGTCGGGAGAGAAACATGCAAGCACTGGCTTGAGACTCGCGGCACGCGGCATTCTCACGCAGCAGGATTCAAAGGTGCTGGACGCCATGCCAGGCATCGCTGTACCCACTCTCGTGCTCGCCGGCGCCGACGATACACCGTTCCTCAAGGCCACCGACTACATGGCGGCGAAGATTCCCGGTGCCCGCAAGGTGATCTTCGACAAGGCAGGACACACGGCCAATCTCGATCAGCCAGAAACGTTCAACCGGGTGGTGACGGCGTTTCTTGCAGATCACTCGCTCTGAATAGTCCCCAGACCAGCGGCGCGGCTACCAGGATGGCGGCCGCAGCCAGCCATAGCGAAGCCCGGGTACCGTAGATCGTCGCCACCGCACCACCCGCCAACGCACCACCAAGCGTCGCGAGCTGACTGATTCCACGTAGCGCCGCGTCAACCCGGCCTCGAATGGCCGCCGGTGAGTGAATCTGTCTGAGTGTTCGGCTGTGGATCATGGCGACCACACTGCCCGAGTCGCCAATGATCTGATGGCCGATCAATAACACCACCCCGACCAATCCTGCGGCGGGTACCAGCGGAATCAGCAGCGCTCCCAGTCCAGCCGCAACCAGCCCCACGGTCAGCGCGTTGCCACTGCCCAGGGCACGACCCAGACGTGGAGCAATCGCCGCACCTGCCAGTGAACCCAGAGCCCCTGTTGCAAAGATCAGCCCCAGCAGTCCTGTCTCGAAGGCGATATCCCGGGACACGAAAATCATGTAACTGGCGCCTGTAATGCTGAAGCCGAGAGCCAGGAATACATCGCAGGCGGCCAGTGAACGAAGCACCGGCCGTTCGGCCACCAGCCTGAAGCCTGCAATCGCTTGCTGCATCCAGTTGCCTCTCGCAGTTTTTTGCTGAGCGATGGGCTGTGGCACTTCATGCAGCCCGCGCAGACACAACGCCGAGACCACATACGACACCGCATCACATACCAGCGCAAACATCGGACCGAGCCACTGATAGATCCAGCCACCGGATGCAAAAGCCACCGACTCAGAGGTGCTCGACGCGGCAGACATCTGCGAATTTCGAACCGTGAGTTCACCGTGCGGAACGTGTTCGGCGAGCCAGGCAGAACGGGCGATGGAAAACGCCATGGCGAGCACACCGTTCGCAGCCGATTGCAGAACCAGAATCCAGAACGACAGCGAGTCCATGAACAACAACACGGCAACCGCACCGATCACCACCGCACGCAGCACGTCGCTGGCGATCATCAGGTTCTTCTTGCTGGTTCGATCAACAAGGCTGCCCACGAACAGACTGCCAACGGCACCCGCCACCACATCGGCAATCACCAGCCAAGCCATTTGCAGCGGGGTGGCCTCAAGCACCAACGCTGCGATCCAGGGAATCGCCAGTCGCGACAACATCGAGCCAAAGTTGGAAGCAGCTTCAGACGCGAGCAGTCGTCGCATGCCCGCAGAAACATCGATTGCCGGCATCGGTTCACTCATCAGCAATCAGCCCCATGTGTAAGACGACTGCAAACCCAGCGGAATGCCGAAGAACCAGAATGTCAGCAGAAATAAAGTCCAAGCCACCAGAAAGGCCATTGAATAAGGCAGCATCATCGCAACTACCGTCCCGATGCCCGTCGTTTTGACGTAGCGCTGACAGAATACGACCACGAGAGGGAAGTACGGCATCAGCGGGGTGATGATATTCGTGGACGAATCACCGACACGATAGGCGGCCTGCGTGAAGTCAGGGGAAATGCCCAGTTGCATCAGCATGGGCACGAAGATGGGAGCGAGCAATGCCCATTTGGCGGAGCTCGATCCGATGAAGAGGTTGACGACCGTGGTGATTAGAATGATGGAAATCATCATCAACGGCACGGGTAAAGCCGCGCTGGAAAGCCAGGCTGCGCCCTGCAGAGCCAGCAGCGCACCCAGATTCGAACGTCCAAATTCGGCGATGAAAAGCGCCGCAAAAAACGCGATCACGATGTAATAACCCATGCCGCTCATGGCTTTGGTCATTCCCGCCACCAGATCACGATGTGTCTCTACTGTCCTGGCTACATATCCGTAAACAATGCCTGGCAACAAGAACAGCAGAAAAATCAGTGGAACGATGCTCTTCATCAGTGGCGCATCGGCCACTGTCAGCCCACCTGACGCCGAGCGCCATGCGGACTGCCCCGACCAGGCTGACATCACCAGTAGACCAATGCCTGCCAGCATGGCCACCAACGCCCATCGCAACCCTCTCGATTCCTGTGCGGTCAACACCTCCAGCCGAGGTGCATCGGCAAAGTCGCCATCCAGAGCCATCGATCGAAGGCGAGGTTCAACGACGCGGTCCGTGACAAACCAGCCCACGAGGATGATCAGGAGCGTCGAAGACGCAGTGAAGTACCAGTTGTTCAACGGATTGAGCGTGGCTTCGGATTGCAACAATTGCGCCGCCGCCTGAGTAATGCCCTGCAACATGGGATCCAGCGCTGACGGCACTGGATTGGCGCTGAACCCACCGGACACACCGGCAAAGGCCACTGCGATACCTGCCAGGGGGTGTCGTCCGGCAGAGTGAAAGATCACCGCACCCAACGGAATCACCAGCACATACCCTGCATCCACGGCGCTGTGGCTGACGATGGCTATGAGGAACAGCATCGGTGTCAGAAGGCCAGGCGAAGTACGAATGAGCAAGGCACGCAACGCCGCGCGGATGAATCCGGTGTGATCGGCGACCCCGATGCCCAGCATGGCAACCAGTACCACTCCCAGCGGATGGAACGTCACGAACGTTGACACCATCCCGGAGAGAAACGTCGTCAAGGCGGTCCCCGTCAGGAGATTCTGTACGACCAGCGGTTCATTGGTGCGAGGATCGACGTGCGTGTAGTCGAAACCCGCAAGCATCGCTGACATCACCCAGACCACTACCAGCAGAAGCAGAAACAGCAAGGCCGGATCCGGCAACGCATTGCCGGCACGTTCGATCCGATTCAGAAAACCTTTGTCCATCGCTGTCACGTCATCCCCCGCTCTGGCCCGCGCAGCCCGCGTGATTCATGCACTCAATAGGCAAAGTACCCTCCATCGATCAGGAAGGTCTCGGCGGTATGGAAACTGCTGGCCTCACTCATGATGTAGATGGCAATAGCAGCAAAATCGGCCGGTTTTCCCCACCGTCGAACGGGCATTCGTTTGAATACGTTCTCGACGAACTTCGGATTGCTGAACGCTCCCTGGGTCATGTCCGTTTCTGTCCAGCCCGGCAGCAGCGTGTGCGCAGTCACGTTATAACGCGCGTACTCTACCGCCAGTGCCTTGATCATGGCGACGAGTCCACCTTTGCTCTGGGCATAGTGTTCACCACGCGCCTGACCCGAAATAGCCGCCAGACTTGCGGTGCCAACCAGCCGACCGAACGCATCACCCTGCAGCGCCCGCTCTTTCATGTGGCGGGTAGCCGCCCGAAACGTGTAGAACACGCCACTCTGATTAACGCTGATGACCCGATCCCATTCTTCTGTCGTCATTTCGTCGAACGCCGTGTTGCGACCACCCACACCGGCATTGGCAAAACACCCGTCGATGCGACCATGTGCCTTGAGACTGGCCGCAAACATCGTTTCTACCGCGTGTTCATCCGCCACGTCACAAACAAACGCACTGACCCTTGGGCCGATCATCGCAAGTTCTGCGAGCGCCTTTTCATTCTTCACTGCATTGGTGCCCCAGATGCAGATTTCACAGCCGGATTCCGCCAGTCCTTTGGCCATACCCAGCCCAATTCCGCCATTGCCGCCAGTGATCAGCGCCACCCGTCCCGAAAGATCAAACCCTGAAAAGGCCATGCTTGCCCTACCCCACCCAATATCTGGAAGCGCTTCACCTTAACAAGCACCGGGATTGAACAGAAGGCAGTGAACGAGACAGGGAGAACAAAAAGTGGCCTTCGAGAACGGAAAGCGTTAAACCTGCATCTCGCCGGAAAAAACAGCCGGATCCCTTCCTCAGACACAGGAGGCAACACATGACCACACTCGCACAGCGCATTCAGGTCCTCGAGGACATCGAAGCCATCCGCAAGCTGAAAGCGTTGTATTGCGCCGCCTGCGACGACAACCACAATCCGGAAAAGCTGGGACCGCTTTTTGCCGAAGACGCCACCTGGGAAGCGACGGTCATGGGCAAGGCTGAGGGGCGCGAAGCCATCAAGGCTTATCTGGCAGCCGTGGGGACGAGCGGGCGGATCCGCAACTCGGCACACCACGCCATCAATCCGGTAATCGACGTTCAGGGAGACATGGCCACCGGTCACTGGCGCCTGATCATGCTGTACACGGAAAATCTCGGCGCTGAGCAGGTTCGTTATCAGCGCATCATTGGCTGGTATCGGGAGAGCTACGTCCGGACCATCGAAGGCTGGAAGTTCCAGACACTGTTCTGCCAAGTGGAAGAATCAGCGCCCTATTCGATGGCAGCCGAGTGACTCGGGAAGCGTATTGTCGATGGATCCAGCCGCGTGGCAGATGGACGCAGGAAGGGTTCAGCCTGCGTTCGCGGCGACCGCAGCCGTCGAGTCGAGCAAACGATCGATTGGTTTCGGCTTTTCGATGGCCCAGCCCTGCAGATAGTCGACGCCGATCTCGCAGGCAAGTTGGCGCGTCGCATCATCATGAACGTATTCAGCAACGGTCTTCTTGCCCAGGAAGTGGCCGATTTCATTGATGGATCTAACCACAGCGCGATCACCTTCATCGGTGACCATGTTCTTGACGAAAGATCCATCGATTTTGAGGTAGTCCACCGGGAGCTTTCTCAGGTAGCCGTAGGAGGACATCCCACTTCCGAAGTCGTCCAGTGAAAATCTGCATCCCATGACCTTGATCTTCTGCATGAACTCAGTGGCGCGGAACATGCAGCCGATTGCTGCGGTTTCGGTAATTTCGAAACAGACCTTGCTGGGCGACGCGCCACTCTTTTCAAACTGCTCCAGTACAAAACCGAGAAAGTCTTCCTGGTTCATCGACTGCCCGGACAGATTGATGGAAAGACCGGATATATCGGCCAGTGCTTCCGGGTGCCGCCCCATCCACTCCAGCGTGCGCGAAACGACGAATCGATCAACCAGCGGCATCTTGCCATGGCGCTCGGCGGCCTCGATGAAGTCTACTGGCGACTTCGGCGTGCCCGTTACATCCTTCACTGTGATCAGGACTTCGAAATGCCCTTTCAGCCTCGAGTGCTCTTCAGCTGGGGCAATTTTTTGAACAGTCAGCTCGACTCTGCCCTCAGCAAGCAAAGACTCCACTTCCGTTGCAAGCTGCATGGATGCTCGCTGATCCTGAATCGCCAAGTTGTCCTCGGCATATAGACAGGCGCGGTCACCACCCATCGCTTTGCCGGACTGGCAGGCGGAGCCAAGGTTTCGTAACATCTGATGGGCACTTTCTGTCAAACTGCTCACCGAGAAAACGCCGACCGTCACTGATACTTTGCTGTGTCGTTCTTGCCAGGAAAAGTCCAGATCGCGAATCGTCCTTACGATCTGTTCGGCAATGTCCAGCCCCTCTCCTGCAGAGCAACCGTATAGCACCACACCGAACTCGTCAGCGCCTACTCGTCCGATGACGGTTTCGTGCTCCTCAACCTCATTTTCAATCACTCGGGCAATGCGCCGTAACAACCGATCACCGCCATCGACTCCAAAAGCGGAGTTCAGCGTCCGGAAACCGTCTATGTCCAATTGCAGCACACAATGCGAAGAATCATTATTACGTGACAGATCGAGCAACCGGTCCAGTGAACGCTCGAATGCCTTTCGATTGACCAGCGATGTCAATTCATCCCGGCTCGCATCCGCTGTGACACGAGAGTGAACATCCCGGATCATCCGATCACCTATGCGATCAACAAGTGGAGTGCCGTGTTCTTCGAGAACGCGAACTCGACTACCACTCAGTAAATCTGTCAGTTCACCTAGACCGAGATCATGGTCCTGTAATCCCCGCCGATTGACAAAAACAAAACGATCACCAGCGGGATCAACCCAGGCAAGCGTAGAAACATGGTCGGAACCATCTACCGAAACAAACTTTACGCTCGCTCCTACCTGAATGCTCCGGGCACGCTGCAGATTTTCCAGCCATCGCCGCCTGTTTTTTTCATTGCCGGTTGGCGGCATCGGTTCGAGAGACCTCCCAAGGTTCTCCCACCCGAAGAGGTGAGCGATCTGGCCGTGTTCAATGTTCACAACTTTGTCTCGGTCAAATTCTCCACTCAGTGCCGCTTCCAGGCGAACCAGTGTTTCCGCTGGAGTCTTGGCGTCCACAGCACTCAGTCCCTCGATCAGGCTACGCATCAGGACCTTGGTATTGCCTGCGTCCTGGGGACCGATTGGACTGCTTGACTTCGATGTATCCAACCGCAGAACCAACTTGTACAAAACCTGCAACTGCTGTTTCCACTCGATTGACTTTGTTCCCTTTCGCAGCGCGGTATTGACCAGCAGGTTGCGCCAGTGAGGATTGACAATCTCAAGGAGGGACGAGGCTATGGTCCTGCCTTCCAGCAGTTCGATCATGCGACGCAGGACTACCTGCTTTGCACGTCGCAGCCGTGATCGACCTTCAGCTGCGCTAACGATGCGATCCAAATTCCTCTGATAGGCTTTTTGCTGCCGGTCGACAAGTGGACTGAGACGTCGTGATGCCTCTTCGAAAGCGCCATCGTTGACATCCCACTCCGCGATCAACTGCGACAGAATTTCTTCTGCCCGATCACCGTTTTCGCCCAGATTTTTGCCATCACGCGTAGCGCCGGAATCGAGGGCTTCAAGCTGATTCAAGATCTTGAGCGCCGGTCGTTTCCGGTCGCTCAGGAGCAACATATCGTCGTTGCGTATGACTTCCTTGCCGAGGGTTACCTCGAGCTTCTGAACAAGACGCCGAAGGGGCATCGAAAGTACTTCGTCCTCCTGGACAGCTCGGACCAGCGAAGTAACCATATCCAGTGAGTTCTCGGTTCTTGCCGGCAAACTCAATTCCCCGTCCGACCTTTCCTTCAACTGCGCAACAACCTGGTGCTTGAGATCCAGGTCTGGAAGGCTTCCTGCAGGGGTGTGGCTCGAAAACTGCAAACGGCCGAGGATCTTCAAGATGTCATCTGGACTGGCCAAGTCATGACTGACCGATTCATTGTCATGCCGAACCGGATTGGATCCTGCCATCTCAAAGATCCTCGCGAGCCCTGTGCTGATGTCCGAAACATCGACACGGAGTTGAGCTAGTGTACTGATGCATTCTTGAATATACCTATATGGTGTGATTGTGTAGACTTGTTACCAACCCAGATGTTGGAGCGAACAAGTGCGAGTTGCGTCGAAGATCGAACTGGATGAAACAGCACGCAAGGAATTGGTGAAGCTGTCGCG
>CAMDVY010000108.1 GCA_945878745.1 Klebsiella pneumoniae
CCTCATCCTGCTCATGTTCCAGATTGGTGCTGACTTCAACTTTCGGCACCTGCGCACACGGCGCAACGCGCAGGGCGTGATCGGTGTGACGCTGGCGTCGGTCGGCGTGCCGCTCTTTCTCGGGATCATGCTCGGCCGGCTGTCGGCGCCGCTGCTTGCGCCGGGTATCGATCCCACGACGTATAGCCTGTTCTGCGGCGTCGGACTCTCGATCACCGCCGTGCCGATACTGGGACGCATCCTGCGCCAGTACGATCTGACCCGCACCGAGATCGGCGTGGTAGCCATTTCAGCTGCGGCCTTGAATGACGTCATCGGCTGGGTCCTGTTGGCCGGCATCTCGGCCTACGCCGCCGCCCAGTTTTCCGGTACGCAGATGGCGCTTCAGGTCGGCGGACTGTTTCTATTCGTCCTCGTGCTGGTGTTCATATTGCGACCCTTTGTGCGCTGGCTGGTGCAGCGCTACCCGCTCGACGCAGGAGACATTGCACCGAATCTGCTGGCCATCGTGCTGTGTCTGGTCTTCGCACTCGGCATGTGTACGTACCAGCTCGGCATTTTCGCGATCTTCGGCGGTTTCGCCGCTGGCCTGCTGTTCCATCCCTACGAAGCTTTCGTGGCCGCCTGGCATCGCCAGGTTGGTCGCTTCGTCATGGTGTTTTTCCTGCCCGTATTTTTCACCTACACCGGGCTGCGCACGAACGTGCTCGGTCTCACCACGCTCGTCGACCTGCAGTGGCTGGCGGCGTTTCTCGCGGCGTCCATCCTCGGCAAGATCATTCCCGTGTACTGTGCGGCTCGCCTGACCGGCTTCGCCCATCATGAGGCGACGATACTCGGATCACTGATGAATACGCGCGCACTGATGGAACTGATCGTGCTCAACATCGGTTACGACCTCGGCTTCATTCCGCAGAAGGTCTTCACCATGCTGGTGATCATGGCTGTGGTTACTACCATCATGACCGGACCGCTGCTGAAGCGGCTGCTGCCGAAGATCGGACACGCCGTACCGCAGGGCATCGAGGCCTGAGGTCGACGATCAGGACCTGAGCGACAATGGGTGCTTTCCAGGAAGTTCCAAATGCAGGCGGGCCGCAATCATTTGTCATCACCATGTTCTAACGCTGATCATGCCCGCATGACTACTTCTCGCCCTTACGCCATCGCGATTTATGAAGCTGGCCGCTCGGGGTCCATTACCTGCCGGCAAGGCTTGCACAGCCTTGAGTTCTACTGGGAGTTCGGCGGTGGAGATGTAGTGACCATCATCCAGGTGTCCGATGAGACCACCTGGGCCTCTCCGAGGGCCTGGTTTGCGGACCAGCGAGTCGAGCTGCTGCAGGCCGTGGCCTCTGAGGCAATCCGGCAACGGGCACCGAGTTGTCGGGCTGACATCGATGAGCCCGCGGGCAGCATTCTGCTTCGACAAGGACCTCCCGCCTCGGTGCAAGACAAAAGGCCATTGACGCAGGTCGCTCATGTGCTCAGCAATTCGGTCCTGGCCGAAAGATCTGACACGGCATTTGTGCGGCGCTATGCGAACATCAGGGCCATGTTTGCCATCGGCGCTCTCATCGTTGTGCTTGTTGTCGGCGGCTTTTTGCTTGTCGGTAGAAACGTGCTGATGGTTGCACCCGCCAGCGGCGTGCCACTCGGGGAGGCGGTCCGTACGGAGCATCACATTGCCTCGCTCATTCAGACCACCGATCCGCACCTGCCAAACTGGAGCGGTCGTGGTGGCAATGACACGACTAGCATCAGCATCCTCCTGATTCCCCTGGACGGATCGGAGCCGCAGCTTATGCCTGTTGTCAGTGGCGTTTCCGGCGGGTCCTATTCGCTGGCGCGCATTCTCGGCAGTGACGGTCACACGTTGTGGTTCGATGCTACGGGACTCTTCGGCTTACTGCAGCGCGACTATTCGTTGGTAAAGCCCGACGATCTGCAGAAGAAAAACAGATCGCTCGACCCTTCATGGTGGGCAGACTCGCGTGGCATGGATATCGTCGACGGCAAGTTGCACATCATGCGCGATGATCGGAGTGCTGCGATCGATGTGGACCCAGCGACCTGGGCGGCTTCGAACGTTGAGCCAAAGCCGTCGAACGCGCGCTTCGAGCGGCACGAGCCAGCGGACTTGTACGCCGCAGGCTTCGTCACCGCATCCGGTAACTGGCTCGGTCTGCACTCAGCTGAAGAGCTGAAAGCGGACTTCAAGCCAAGCGAATGGTTGCGTCCGGTGGAGCGTGCCACAGACGCAAAGCAACAACGTCGCCTCTTCACAGCTGAACTTGAACCGTCATCCGAGGGGGATTACTTCCAGGTTCGCAGTACCACTCCCATTGGCGACACGGAGTATCAGAACGCCGCGTTCCTGCGGATGGACGACAGGTCTGCGCCGGTAAGGTTGGTGGATCCCGATGGCGCGCTGATGATCTACACCTCCGAACCTGGTCTGAATGGCACGGTGATCGTGGCTCGAGTGGATATGGATGGCACCGTTCGCTGGAAGACCGACACGGGGGTAGAGCGCTTCCAACTGCGACAGATCTTGCCAGGCAAGGAGGCGTTCGCCTTTGTGGGTACACGCCCGCCGATACCTGACAAGTTGAGTGAGCCGCTGGTGGTCATGGTCAACAATGCCACCGGTGAGGTGGGCACGCATTCGTTGTGGCGTTGAGCAGGCGTGTGCTGAACTGCCCGTATTCGAAGCAGCACGAGCGGCCGGCAGAGAGATCGAGACCTGTGTCTCCGCATCGGCGTTGTGAGCCGGTATTCAATCGGATACCATGCCTGTTGGTTGACCAAAACTACCAGGACTCAGGATGACAACCAGCAATTCCCGTTTGACCGACTACGCAGCCAGTACGCTGCGCAACGCGCGGCTGGAGGCCGGTCTATCGCTCAGGGAAGCTGCCCGTCGCGGCGGCACTTCGCATGCCACGCTCATGGCGTACGAAAACGGACACAAGTCGCCATCCATCCTTACTTACCTGCGCGTGCTGGAGGCCTGCGGCTACGCGGTGGACATCGTTCCGAATCGACGCATTCGGGAGCATGACGGCATCCCACGCGGCGATGAACTTGCAGCCGTCCTGCAGTTAGCCGAAGCATTCCCGGCAAACGTGAACCGGCAGCCTGATCTGCCCGTATTCCGCGCCCATGTCTGACCTCATCAGCAAGATCGTCCAGCTTCACGACGGGCTGGATCTTGCCAGACTGCCCCATGCCTTTGGTGGTGCTCTTGCCCTGGCTTGGTGTACCCAGCGGGCCAGAGGTACGATCGACATCGACGTGAACATCTTCGTTCCGGTTGAGCGCATCGGCGATGTGATGACAGCCTTGCCCAACGCGGTGGACGCCACATCTCGTGACCTGGAACGCTTCAAGAAAGAAGGACAAATTCGACTGTGGTGGGAAAAAACACCGCTCGATTTGTTCCTCAACACAACCGACTTCCATGAAGAGCTGCTGGCTCGGGTTCGTCACGAACAGTTCGCGGGCACGGAGATCCCATTCCTTTCCTGTTTTGATCTTGCGGTGTTCAAAGCGTTTTTCGATCGCACCAAGGATTGGGCGGACCTGGAAGCGATGCAGACCGCAGGCTCGCTGGATATTGATCGTGTGGCCGCCACACTGATCGAATATCTGGGTGCCACCGACGAGCGGCTGGAAAAACTGCGCGCGCTTCGTCGGTTTACGGTGGAACGCTGAGCGGTAGCTACTGCGGTAATCCTGTTACGTCCTCCACGAGGACACACTTCGGGGCAGGGTAGTCACGGCCATGTCGTGACCCAGACTTGCCGATCGAGTCGTGCCCTTGCCAGACATACGTGAACTGTTGGGAGATTCGCTCGTATCAGCGCGCGTTATGGAACACGAAGCTGTGGTATGGGTCCTTGGGAGCTGTCCTAAGGTTTCCGCTCAACCTGTACGGGAAATGAATAACGACCAGCCCTTGCAGCGACATATTTTTCGTTGACTATCTTGTTGAAACTCAACGCAGAGAGATAATCGTCAGGGCTTCGATACCCCAGTACAAACCGAGGCTGAAAGGAATGATCACCCGGATCTTGTGCGTCTTCTCTGCAGGCGCATTGATGCTCTTGTTGCCTGCCTGTGCGGCGAAAAAAAGCAGTCCCGTGCCTGACGCCGCTGCCCCTTACTCGATGGCAAGGGTGATGGCGCAAGCCCCCTCTTCGCACGGCCCCCAAGCCGAACACGAACGGTACGCCGTTATCGACGACAATCCGGTTCGTTCAACAGCGCGTGATCCGGTGTCCACCTTCAGCGTAGACGTCGACACGGGTGCCTACAGCAACGTACGACGCTTTCTTCGATTGGGACAACTACCACCGAAGGATGCTGTCCGTGCTGAAGAACTCATCAACTATTTCCCCTATGAGCCACTGCCGCCCCAACCGGGACACCCGTTTGCAGTAGTCACTGACATTGCGCCTTCGCCATGGTCTCCGGATCGACAACTGCTGCGTGTGCGCATCGATGCTGTTGACGTTAAACAGTCTGCATCACCGCCGGCAAACCTCGTATTCCTGGTTGATGTGTCGGGCTCCATGGACAGCCCGGATAAACTGCCACTGGTGCGCGCCTCACTGCAGATGCTCACCAAACGCCTGCGACCTGAAGACCGTGTGTCCATCGTGGTTTATGCGGGCAGAACCTGTGTGGAGCTGCCTTCAGTTTCAGGCAAGGAACAAGCACAGATCCTGAACGCTATCCGCCGGCTTGAAGCCGGGGGTGCGACTGCTGGTGAAGCGGCGATACGGCTGACCTACGACCAGGCGCGCAGTCACTTCATCCCGGGAGGCATCAATCGCATCCTGCTTGCGACCGATGGCGACTTCAACGTGGGTCTCGCCTCCACAGAAGAATTGCGAACGCTCATCGAACAGGAACGTCGCAGCGGCATCAGCCTCACGGCCCTCGGCTTTGGCACAGGCAACTACAACGACGAACTGATGGAGCAGATGGCTGATGCCGGTAACGGCAACTTTTCCTACATCGACTCTGTAGACGAAGCTCGCAAGGTGCTCATTGAAGAAATGTCATCAACCTTTAACACCGTTGCATCGGATGCAAAAGTCCAGATCGAATTCAATCCTGCAACCATCAGCGAGTATCGATTGATCGGTTACGAAAATCGTTTGCTCAACGAAACAGATTTCAACAACGATTCGGTCGACGCAGGTGAGATTGGTGCCGGCAAGACAGTCACTGCGTTATACGAACTCACCCCGGTTGGTGCATCGCCTCAGCTAACACCCCGTCGTTATGAATCGCAAACAACACCTGTACCTCTGGCGATGAGCACCGAGCTTGGTTTTCTGCGCGTGCGTTACAAGCCCGTTGGTTCCCAGGACAGCGTGCTGCTGGAACAAGCCATTTTGCCAACGATGGCGCACAAGGACTTGAGCCAGGCAGCACCGGACCTTCGATTTGCTGCGGCTGTCGCCGCCTTCAGCCAACGTCTGCGTGGTGGACACTACATCGGCGACTTCAGGTATTCAGACATCATCGCTTTGGCCCTTAGCGGACTCGGCGAAGACGCAGAGGGCTATCGTCGTGAGTTCATCAGGCTGGTTGAAGCGGCAAGTGAGCTGGATTACGAAGGCACGGCCGCAGCGAAATGAAGTCAATAGATGTGTTACCTGGTGCCACCTTGGTTATCCAGTCGAACCCTTGAACGAGTTTAGGCGATCGAAAATCCATAGGCAGCTCTGTCATTTTTTTTGTGCCTCTTGTCCCCGTCGCGATGAACCTTCCTGGTCAGCGCCACAGAATCCCCATGTTGCGATCAGCTGGCGTGTTTGATGCGATCGGGTAACAGGGCTTCGAAGTCTTCAAGACAGGTGGCCTTGGGGATAGCGGTGAAGACGCGAATGAGGTACTGATACGGGTCGAGGCCATGCCCCTTGGCAGTCTCGATCAGCGAGTACAAGTTGGCCGAGGCGCGTACCCCTGCGACGGCTTGGCTGAATGTCCAATTTTTACGACCGATCACAAACGGCCTCACGGGATTTTCTGCGCGGTTGTTGTCGATGGGATATCGACCATCCTCAATGTAACGGATCAAGCGTGGCCACTGATTCTTCAGGTACGTCATCGCCTTGCCGAGGGTTCAGCCGGGCGTCGTCATCGGTTATGAACTCTCCAGCCGCCTGTACCAGAGCCACGAGGCCGTTGATCGACTTGCGAAAATCCTCGGGCTGCCGACGGAGGTAGACTTCAGGCAGAGCTCTGGAAGAGCCTCATGCGCGCAGAGCTCCCGCGATGGCCGCAATCCAGGCCGGGGAATCCGACTCGGTGCAATGGATGCGCACCCCGGCGATCTGGATCACCAGCGGTGTCAAGACCACCGGTGCTGCCACTCGAACGAAGGCAGATCGTCCCGACGATCTGGATCTGTGCGACAGCCGCAGCACCTTGCGCTCGAAGTAGCGGGCGTCCAACCCTTCCGCGGCGGCAAAGTCAGCCATCGACTGGCCGCGCTTTGGATACCGCTGCAATAATGCTTCCCACGCGGCCACATTGCGTCGACGCTTCCTCATCCCGATCCGCTTCTATCAACATGATCGGATAACGCTATGCCAATAAACTCAATGCAGGCATGAAGGGGATCTTGCGGCGCTACCCTGCATCAAACCCCTCACTTCGAATCGCCCGGCTTCAAAGCCATTGTCTCGCAACATCCCGACAATAGTGCGGCTTCCAGCCTGGCTTCGGTTTTCCGCAGACAGTTCGTTAACTCGGCTGCGCAGCAATACACGGGCAGGATCGATACGTCGCCCCTTTGCGCTCCGCTCGGAGTTGATCCACCCCACGTCGCATAGCCGTCTCGCCGACTTCCAGAGAGCGGCAAGAGTCGGCATGGCTATAGCCTTGGTCCAACTCCAGTGATGCAGCCTCACGCTTGAATTGAGCCGTAAATGCTCCTCTTTGTTTGCTCATCGGACATCCCCTGTCGGTGACCATTTTCGCCTAAGTGAACGTCCGGATTCATTGGACCACTACATTTAGAGGGTGGCTGCGTCGTTCGATTCAAACACCTTGGTTGCGGCGGCAATCCTTGGCCTTCAATGCGTCGATGATGAGTGCATGAGGAGTCCCCACCAGGGATCGCGCTGAAGAAACACATCAGGAACTATCCAGAGTGTGGAGACGCACAGATTGCTGATTGTCGATCGCACATGCTGCTGATGGAGGTCTCAGATCTTTACAGCGGTCTGTTGCACGCATCCGCGATGGAGACCAAAACGCCACACCATCCAGGAAAACCAGCATGAATCAATCACCGATCCTGCTTCTGACGATACTCCTCGGTTGGACGGCAACCCCGGGCGTAGCGGATGTACAGGTGAACATTGGACTGCCCGTCATGCAGATCAATGTCGGGGTTCGGGCGTACCCTGAATTGATACCCGTTCCCGGCTATCCGGTCTACTACGCACCGCAACTGCAATCGAACTACTTCTTTTACGACGGTTTGTATTGGATCTATGAAGCCGATGACTGGTATGCAAGCTCCTGGTACAACGGCCCTTGGGGAAGGGTTGATCGGTATGCGGTCCCGGTATTCATACTGCGTATCCCGGTTCGCTACTACCGCCATGCACCCCGGTACTTTCGTGGCTGGCAGGCAGATGCCCCGCCACGCTGGGACGATCATTGGGGGCGTACTTGGCACGATCGCCGCAAGGGCTGGGACCACTGGGATCACAGGTACACGCCGAAGCACCCTCCGTTGCCTGATTTCCAACGGGAATACTCTGGCGATCGATATCCCACCGAAGATCGGCAGCGTGAACTGCGTGATCAGAACTACCATTACCAGCCACGAGAGCGGATTGTTCGCGAACACCTCGATCGAGATCGATCGAAAGACGCCAGACGACAGGATGAACAACGTTCAAACCAGATCGATAGTCATTCAAACGGCAATAGAGACAAGCGAAGGAATGAGGAGCACAAGGGCAGAGATGAGCGAGACGGGAATAATCGAAGCAAACACGAAAAGGATCGCTGATCCTTCTGCTCGCGTGACTGCGCTGTGAAGGAATGCGAGGAGCAGAGTCCATCCAATCAGCAGTGGGAAATTTCCATGCTCGGCCCGAAGGCGGAATGTAACCATTTAGCGTCAGCACGCCTGAACGGCCCAGGCACGGCTATGGGCCCCTTGCTCAGTAGCCTGCGAGCAGCATCTCCGAAGGGCCTGTCGATAGAGTCGCCTTTCGGACTATTTACAAACGTCTTCCCTGAATGAGGCGAATCAGGATAACCACGACAGCAATCACCAGCAGGGCGTGGATAAGCCCTCCCATTGTGTAAGAGGTTACAAGACCGAGAAGCCAGAGGACGACCAGAACGATTGCTATTGTCTCAAGCATTTCCTTTTTTCCCACGTTGTTAACCTTGATTCGACAATAATCGGCAGTATTTCAGGCACACCTCCCATCGCAATGTCGGG
>CAMDVY010000109.1 GCA_945878745.1 Klebsiella pneumoniae
TGATGCGCGCCAACAACGCCCAGCCGTCAACGCTCCTGCAGGCAGCTGAAAGCGCCCTGCAACGGTGCACTCCAGCCCAGCGTTACGTGGTCTACGATCCCGAAGCTGTCGCCGGTGAGACCCATGGCTGGACGCTCAAAGTCGAGATGGAAGAGGCACTGAACAAAGGTGAGCTTGTTCCATACTTCGAACCCGTCACCAACACCGCCTTCGGCACGGTGACTGCGGGGTATGCCACCCTCGCGTGGAATTCTCCGAAACGCGGACTGCAGCCTTTTGCCAAACTGGTTGAGGCTGCCAACGACTGCGAAATGCTGCGGCCCGTTTACTGGATGTACATCAAGGGCGCGATCGGTCAGGCCAGCAAATGGTCGGATCTCGTTGGGCTGATCCTGCCATTGCCAGACCAATTGCTGATCGACGACGAAGTCGTTCAGCAGATCGAGGACGCGCTCGAAATCTACTCGTTGAAACCTTCCCGCCTCACGGTTGAAGTTCAGGAGTCGGTGCTCATGACCCCGTTGGGTCGCTCGCTGCTCGAGAGTCTTCGGCAGCGGAAAATTCTCGTCCGCATCGCCTCGGTAGGGGACGGCGGTCTGCCATTGGCGCAGATCGGCATGCTGCCCGCCGATGAGATCGCGTTTTCCCGACACATGCTCAGCAAGAACATTCCGCCAGCTTTGCGGACCCTCATATTCGAGATGTTCAAACGCGCGAATCTGAAGCTGGTCGCCACCGGCGTAAAAGAACCCAAGCTCATACAGAGATTCAAGGATCTGGGGTTTCAAACCGTACAAGGCTCTGGCGTTGGCGAGATCCTGCCCTACGACGAGTTCTCAAAATGGTTGCGGCAAAAAGCCGGTAGCTGAGACTGCGGTCGCTCTGACTGCATTCCCGCACAACCAGCGCAACCTGATCGAGCGGGAATACCGCTTCATTCCTGCGTTCTTTATACTTCCCCGCCTTCTCACTCACCGCTTCCCAACATGCAGTATGTTTTCATCGATGGTCAGGCAGGCACGACGGGGATTGAAATCACTGATCGCCTGCGCAATCGTCACGACCTGAGCCTCATTACACTCACGGACGCCGACCGGAAAAACCCGGACAAGCGTCGCGAGGCTCTGGGCGCTGCCGATGCAGCGATCCTCTGCCTGCCAGACGACGCAGCCCGTGAAGCCGTTGCCCTTGCCGCTGAAAACACCGGCAGCAAGACACGATTGATTGACGCAAGCACCGCCTATCGCGTTGCGCCGGATTGGGCTTATGGATTACCGGAGTTAAACGCGGCGCAACGTGAGCGCATCAGATCGGCGCGATTCGTTTCCAACCCAGGTTGTTACCCTCAGGGGTTCATTCTCATGGTGCGGCCGCTGATCGAAGCAGGCGTACTCTCGGCAGATCGTGCACTGACCTGTCATGCCCTGTCGGGCTATTCCGGCGGGGGCAAGCAGATGATCGAGCGCTATCGTGCTGCATCACCCGACCAGTCCGAAGGATATGGTGCTCGTCCGTACGGTCTGACGTTCGCCCACAAACACGTGCCGGAAATGCATCAATACGCAACGACGTCGACCCGGCCGCTCTTCGCTCCCATCGTCTGCAACTACTACAAAGGCATGCTGGTTCATGTCCCGCTGTTCACCAGCGACTTGCGCTGCACGGCAGAGCAGGCACGAGATCTGCTGGCGGATCGTTATCAGGGCGAACCCTTCGTGAAGGTCCTCCCCTATGGTGCAACTGACACGCTGGATGCCGGCTACCTTGATCCAACGACGTGCAACGACAGCAATCGTATCGAACTGATGGTGTTTGCTGGCGCCGATCAGATTCTGCTGACCGCTCGTTACGACAACCTGGGTAAGGGCGCCTCAGGAGCGGCGGTGCAAAACCTCAACCTCATGCTTGGCGTCGAAGAAACCGAGGGGCTTTTGCCATGAATTCCTGGGCAACATTGAGTCAAGAACAACGACAGGTTCTAACCCGCGAGCTGAGGGCTGAATTCACCAAATTGACGTCTAACCGCCTGGCTCTGGACCTTACTCGTGGCAAGCCAGCGTCCGCACAACTTGATTTATCGAACCCTGTCGATCATCAGATCAATGGAGACTATAAAAGTCGCGAAGGTGTGGATGTCCGCAACTATGGCGGCTTGCGTGGCCTCATCGAAGCGAGGGAACTGGGCGGCGAGATCATGGACGTCCCAGCCACCAGCGTCCTCGTGGCTGGCAATTCCAGTCTGGCGCTGATGCACCTCGTCATGGAAACCGCGTTACACCGCGGCTTGTGGCCGGGTATGACGCCCTGGCAGGAGAGCGGCAAGGTACGGGTACTCACGCCGGTTCCTGGCTACGACCGCCACTTCGCGTTGACCGCGTCGCTTGGCATCGAGATGCAGAACGTTGCGCTTGGCGATGAAGGACCGGACATGGAGGCGGTACGCAACGCGGTCCGACAAGACGCGTCCATCAAAGCGATCTGGTGCGTACCCAAGTACGCCAATCCAACGGGGTGCATCTACAGCGATGACGTCGTTCTGCAGATGGCAGAACTACCCAGGATTGCGGCCGCCAGGGACTTTGTCGTGATGTGGGACAACGCCTATGCGGTTCATGATCTGCTGTTTCCAGCACCACGTCTGGCCAGTCTTTTTGCTGCTGCAGACGTGGCTGGAACACAGCGGCACATGGTGCAATTCGGTTCAACCTCCAAGATTACCTTTGCTGGTGCAGGCGTCTCCTTTGTCGCCAGCGACGAAACTGTTTTGAAACGAATTGAAGAGCAATTGAGTGTCATGACGGTGGGTTACGACAAACTCAATCAGCTGCGTCACGCCCGATTCCTGAGTGGTCGATTGACCGCTCACATGCAGGCGCACGCTGAAATACTGCGCCCCAAATTCGACTTGGTGGCCAAAAAGCTGCATGCTGGCCTCAGCGGACTGGGTATCGCCACCTGGACCAACCCCAAAGGGGGTTACTTCGTATCACTAGATGTGATGCCTGGACTTGCGAAACGTGTGGTCTCCATGGCGAAGGAGGCGGGTCTCGCGATGACTGCTGCAGGCGCCACTTTTCCCTACGGGCTCGACCCGGAAGACCGCAATATCCGTATTGCTCCGACTTTTGCTGAACTGGATGCTCTGGAGGCAGCCATGGACGTTCTTGTTATCTGCGTGAAACTCACGACCATCGAAAGCATGCAAACCGCATGAGTCAGTGGCAACTCAGTGACTATGAAATCGCCCTTGCCGAAGGCAAGGACCGCTTCCACGATTATGCGCTGCCGCTGCCGCTGATCCGTGGCATTCACGAACTAGGCTACGAGTACTGCACGCCGATACAAAGTGCCGTGCTGCCAATGAGTCTGGCCGACTACGACGTGACCGGCCAGGCACAGACTGGTACCGGCAAAACAGCCGCGTTCCTCATTACGATATTGACCCACTGTTTTGAAAATCCGCTCGGGCGGCCAGCGGAACCAGGTTCACCACGGGCGCTGGTCCTGGCACCGACCCGCGAGCTGGCATTGCAGATCGAAGGCGATGCCAAAGCCCTCGGACGCTACATGGAAGAGCGCACGGTGGCGGTGGTAGGTGGTATGGACATGCAGCGACAACGCGAACGCATGCACTCCAAACCCCTCGACATTCTCGTGGCCACACCAGGCCGGCTGCTGGATTTCATCATGCGGCGCGACGTGAGTCTGCGGCACGTGGAAATTCTGGTCATCGACGAAGCAGATCGGATGCTGGACATGGGTTTTGTACCCGATGTCCGCAAGATCGTTTATCAGACGCCACCGAAGCGAAAGCGTCAGACACTCTTCTTCAGTGCCACGTTCAATGACGACGTGATGCGGCTGGCGCAGGCATGGACACTGGAACCCGAACACGTGTCGATCATGCCCGAGCAGGTCACGACAGACACGGTCGAGCAGAAGTTCTGGCTGGTCAGTTCCGATCACAAGGCCCGCCGACTGGTTGAGTTCATCAAACAGACGAATCCCGCGCGAATGCTGATATTCGCCAACCGACGCGATTCAACCCACGAGCTGTATCGATACCTGATCAAACATGGAATCGAGTGTGAACCGCTGGCCGGCGATGTACCCCAGCGCAAGCGGCTGTCGACCCTGACTCGTTTCAAGGAAGGCCACCTCAAGTATGTCGTTGCCACCGACGTCGCTGGACGAGGCATTCATGTCGAAGGGATCTCGCACGTGGTGAACTACGATCTGCCGGAAGATGCCGAAGACTACGTGCACCGGATTGGACGCACCGGTCGTGCAGGCGCAGAAGGCATCAGCATCAGCTTTGTCAGCGAGGACGATGCGTTCAACCTGCCGGCGCTGGAGACGTATCTGGGCAAGAAGATCCATTGCATGCAGCCTGATTTCTAGGCGATCGGCTTTTTTAGGGGGGAGCGATTCCCGATCGCGATCCCCACACTCACACAAGGTGCCAATCAATCGCGGTCTGGAGACCGCTCCTACATTGGCGGCGCATCGCTGCTCTGTAGGAGCGATCTCCTGATCGCGATTTCCGGTCGCATCAATTCGGGGTCGGCAGACCACCCACCCGCCCCTTCTCGTCTATGCCAGAATATGGGTCAATCCAGGCGGAACCGACCTCATGTCAAAACCAACGCTGGTCGCGGCAATCCAGAATTGTGCGGGGCCGGACGTCAACAAAAACCTCGACACGATCTGTGCCCTCGGCATGAGCGCCGCCGCTGCCGGCGCTGAAGTGATCATGGTTCCGGAAGCCTTCGCTTTTCTCGGTCCGGATGAAGCCAAACAGAAGATCGTTGAGCCGCTGCCACAGGGCGGTCCAATACTCGAGCGGTGTCAGCGACTCGCCAACGAAACCGGCTGCGATCTTGTCCTCGGCGGATTTCACGAGCAGTCCAGCACACCCGGCAAGGCCTACAACACCTGTGTACACCTGTCGAAAACCGGCGACATCGTCACGATGTATCGCAAGATCCACATGTTCGACATTGCCCTGGCCGATGGCACCGTACTGAATGAATCCGCCCGCACAATTCCGGGGACGAGTATCGTCACCACGCAACTCGGTTTTGGCACGCTGGGTTTGAGCATCTGCTACGACGTACGCTTTCCCTACATCTATCAGAGCCTGGTCGACCAAGGGGCGATCGCGCTGACTGTTCCGTCCGCGTTCACTGCAACGACAGGAAAAGCGCACTGGCACGTGCTGCTGCGCGCGCGCGCCATCGAGGCACAGAGTTACGTCATCGCGCCCGCCCAGCACGGCAACAACTGGGGTAAGCGCCACTCCTATGGCCACAGCCTCATCATCAATCCATGGGGCGAGATCGTGGCCGAACTACCTGAAGGTGACGGCTATATTCTCGGCCTCATCGATCCGGCAGAGGTCACGCGTGTTCGCCAGCAATTGCCCAGCCTGCAGCATCGACGACGGGTCGGTTAGAATGCGGTTACTCACTACCTCCCCTTGAACCAGATGACCGAATCATCCGGACGCGGCATCCTGATCGCCGCGGTCTCCCCCGTACTGCTGGCGCTGGTTCAACTCGGTGTTGGTCGGGCCTTGCCGGTTACCGCGGGGTATGCGGTCATCAAGCTGATCATGGGCAATGTGGAGATCGAAAAATCGTGACCTTTGTACGAAGCAACATTGCCGCGATGGAGGGCTACACGTGGGGCGAGCAGCCACAGGACGCTCGCACCATCAAGCTCAACACCAATGAAAACCCTTATCCATCGAGCCCGCGTGTACAGGCGGCGATGCGCGAATTCAGTATCGATTCGCTGCGACGATACCCGGAACCTACGGCGCGTGCGCTTCGTGAGGCGCTGGCCCGTCTCCACAATCTGTCGCCTGAACACTTTCTCGTGACCAATGGTGGTGATGAAGCACTGCGTCTGGCGCTGACGACGTTTGTCGACCCCGGTGCAACGTTTTCGATGGCGACACCGAGTTACTCCCTATACAGCGTTCTTGCACAGATTCAGGATGCACGACTACACACGGTGCCGCTCGGCGCCGACTGGTCGATGCCAGAAGACATCGGCCACCAACTGAAACAGGCCGGGTCACGACTGACCTGCCTGGTGAATCCACACGCGCCATCCGGCACACTGACGGATCTTCCCACGTACGGACAGATCGCGCAGCAACAGGATGGTGTTCTTCTGGTCGACGAAGCCTACGTCAACTTTGTCGATCCAGCCCGCCAGCATGACGCAACGCAGCTCGTTCGTGAGCACAACAACATTCTTCTGTTGCGCTCATTCAGCAAAGGTTATGGTCTTGCCGGCTTGCGACTGGGCTACCTGATCGGCGACCCCACGCTGATCGAGCCGATCATGTGGAAGACTCGCGACAGCTACAACGTCAATCATCTGAGTCAAGCGCTCGGTCGGGCAGCGATTGAAGATCAGGAGTACGCACAATCAACCTGGGCGAGCGTTCGCACGGAACGCGTTCGTGTTGGCGCGGTCCTGGAAAATCTCGGTTTACCCAGCCCACCCAGTGAATCGAACTTCATCCTGGTGCAGTCCATTCCATCGCGCCGTTCTGCCCGTGAGTTGTACATCGGGCTGAAAGAACGTCAGATCCTGGTACGCTACTTCGACACGCCGGAACTGGGCGACAAACTGCGCATCACCATCGGTACACCCGCTGAAAACGATGCGCTGATCGCGGCGCTCAAACAGCTTAGCTAAGGGTACCCCGATGTTTCCCTTGCGCGACGAGAACCCTACCCAGAACACACCGATCGCGACGTTCATACTGATCGCTCTGAATGCCCTCGCCTGGGTATTCCTGCAAGGGCTGGGGGACGATCCGAAACTCAGTGAGTCCATCTGCTATTTCGGACTGATCCCGGCCGACCTCCTGGGTGCAGGCATGAGCGGGCTTGATCAACAGTTGTGCCCGACTTCTGGCGACGGCAGCTGGCTGAATATTCTGACCAGCATGTTCATGCACGGTGGATGGATGCACATCATCGGCAACATGTGGTTCCTGTGGATATTTGGCGACAACGTCGAAGACGCCATGGGCAGCCTCCGCTTCTTCATCTTCTATGCACTCGCAGGTCTCGGAGCAGCACTGGCCCAGATGTTCTCGGACCCCTCAAGCAGCATCCCGATGGTGGGTGCCAGCGGTGCGATCGGTGGAGTCATGGGCGCCTATGCGCTGCTGTACCCCAAGGCCCACGTGCACATGCTGATTTTTCTTGGTTTCTACATCACGACGCTGGCAGTGCCTGCGATTTTCATGCTCGGCTACTGGCTGTTGATACAACTGGTGAGCGGATACATGGCGCCTGATGGACAAGGCGGTGTTGCGTTCTGGGCGCACGTGGGTGGCTTTGTTGCCGGTCTGCTGCTCGCTTTCATCTTTCGGCAGCCGGAACGGCTGCAACGTCATCTGGCGGCCGAACCCCGTCGAACGGCCAAACATCGCCTGTTCTGACCATTGGGCTTCAAGCATTGCACTGCTAAGCTGAGGCAACTGAAACCGTAGAGTGCACACATGACCCAATTGCCTGCAGTCAGCCTGGCCGCCGTCCCCGGTCGCCGCAAAACCATGATCGAACTGGCCAAGGAAATCGAACGTCGTGGTTTCCCCGGAATTTTTGCACCCAGTCTTGGCGACAGCCTTTCGCTGTGTACCGCCATCGCGCTCGAGACCAATGAAATCATCTTCGGCACCAGCATCATGCCGATCTACTTTCGACAACCCTCGGATTTTGCGTCAACCGCGTCCTTCATCCATGAAGTGTCCGGCGGACGGTTTCGATTTGGTATCGGCGTCAGCCATGCCCCTGCGTTGAATCGGTTGGGCATCACTGCCGGAAAACCACTGGCAGACATGCGGAAGTTTGTCGACGACATGAAAAAGGCACCACGCGTCGGCGAGCTACCCCCCCTCGTTCTCGCAACGCTGCGCGACAAGATGATCGGACTTTCTGAAGAGATCGGCAGCGGCATGGTGTTCGCCAATGGCGCCCGGTCCCACATGGCGCACTCGTTGGGGGTGTTGTCGCCCGCCGCACGCGCGAACAAGGACTTTTTCATCGGCAACATGATTCCGACCTGCATCAGCGACGATCGCGCCGCCGCAGCGGCCGTCAATCGTCGCACGCTGACCAGCTACGCCATGCTGCCCAACTATCGAAACTACTGGAAAGCCGCTGGCTACGTCGAAGAGATGACGGCAGTGGAAAAGGCCATGGCCGACAAAGATTTCGATCGCATTCCCGAATGCCTCTCTGATCGATGGCTTGCCGACACCACGCTGTTCGGTACGGCAAGCGAAGTGCGCGAAGGCATCGAAAAGTGGTTCGACGCTGGCGTGCGCACACCAATCATCGTGCCCTCCTCCGCCGCTGGCAATCAGCTCAAGGCGTTCGAGGAGTTCTTCGCCCTCTGGAAGTAGTCCATTGGACGCCAGATGCCTGTGGCTGATCCGGCACGCG
>CAMDVY010000110.1 GCA_945878745.1 Klebsiella pneumoniae
GTCAAAGACGTGTTTGATTGTTTCTGCACTCATGCCCGAGCCGTTGTCCGTCACCTTCAGAAAGCAGTACTCTCCGGCAGATCGATCCATGAATGGCTCCAGCGCATGCGCCCGCTCTGCACTGAGCTTTTCGCGCCCTACAGCAACCAGAATGCTGCCACCACGCTCGGCAGTCGCGTCACTCGCATTGATGATGAGATTGAGCACGATCTGCTGCAACTGCCAACGATCAGCCCGTACCACCAGCTCGCCATCGGATTCCACTACCCGCAATTCGACACCCGGCGCCAGCGAGCTGCGCGCAAGGGCGCATACCCCGGCGACTTCCCGCCCGAGATCCAGCAGCGCCACGATGGTGGTGCCACGTCCCGCATAAGCCAGCAACTCGCGAGACAACAAAGCCGCTCGTTCGCCCGCATCGATGATGGCATCAAGTTCGCCACGCATCTTCGGGGTGGCTACGAGTTCCCGCATGAGACTGGCGCGGCCAATGACGATGGCTAACAGATTGTTGAAGTCGTGCGCGACGCCGCCTGCAAGCAGGCCCAGACTCTCCAGCCTTTCCGCGTGCGCGAGACGCTCCTGCAAATGCTCCCGCTGCCTTGCTTCAGCCTGAAAGCTCGCGAGGTTTTCTTCCGCGGCGCGACGCTGGCGTTCGCTTTCCTCTTGCGCCGAATTCAAGTAGAGACGATATCGGGAAGACAACAGTTGCATCAACACCGACAACACGGTTGAGCCGCTGATCGTCATTGAATTGACATACCAGAACTCAAGGTTTTGCTTGAACAATCCACCGATGACAAATCCAGCGAGGACCACTCCTGTCAATAAGAAGAATCGAGACCATTTCAGGCCGAGGAAACCGAGCCCCATCTGGCAAATCACCTGGCCATAGAACGCAGACAACATGCCAAGCATCGCCAGACTAACGGCATTGTTGATCGAGACGACCACAATCACCCATGAGATCAAATTGGCAGAGCTTGGATAATCGACGCGCCAGCGAAGGCCAAGGACCAGGAATAGCAAGCTGGTCGATGCGGACAGCGAACAGACGATCTCCCGCTGCGGCGGTTCCAGAACTGCCCAGTGAGCCCATGTGAGGATGGCATAGTAGACAAACAGCAGCGCGCATGTGGGGATCGTCCCGCCGCGTATCGCCCGTTCAAATAGCGACGTCTCCAACAACACCTGCACTGACGGAATTTTCTCTGGCAATCCGGATTTCCTTCGAGATTTCACAACATTGTCTGCCACAAATACAGAGTCCGCATTTTTTTTGTCCGCACTTGCACGCACCGCTCACCACCTGGTTTGGTGGCATGAAAACCGACTGGCGGGCAACGATTTTCCGGTCAAGGTCCAGGGCGTCAACGGACAGAGGAGAATCCTGCGTGAATCTAAATGTCCTGCAGTACACTGCTGCGTACTGATCTTCGTATCCATTCCGGGCCTGGGGGCACCATGACTTTCGATTTATCCGTTACCGACAAACTCCTCTCTACTACCCGCGCAGTACGCAAGCGCCTGGACCTCACGCGGCCAGTACCACGCAAGCTGATCGAGGAATGCCTGGAACTCGCAGTGCAAGCACCTACCGGATCGAATTCACAGACCTGGCGTTGGCTGGTCATCGACGATGCAGCCACCCGCAAGGCGCTGGCCGACCTGTATCGCAAGGCCGCAGGTGGTTACCTCTCTGCAGCCGGGGAACAAGCCGAGGCAACTGGCAATGCACAGACCAAGCGCGTGTTCTCTTCGGCCATCTATCTGATGGAACACCTCCACGAAGCACCGGTGCATCTGATCCCCTGCGTCGAAGGCAGACCGCCGGCAAACACGCCCTCGCCGATGATGGCTGGCCTTTTCGGTTCGATTTTCCCCGCCGTCTGGAGTTTCCAGCTGGCTGCACGCTCCCGCGGACTGGGCACTGCGCTCACCACTCTGCACCTCATGCATGAAAAAGAAGCAGCGGAGATTCTCGGGCTGCCTGACAACGTCATGCAGGTCGCCCTGCTGCCCGTTGCCTATACGCTCGGCATGGATTTCAAACGTGCAGAACGGCCACCGGTTTCGACCATCACCCACTGGAACAAGTGGTAGTTACCGATCGGCCAGGCGCTGTGCCAGTTCTCCCTGAAATGCAGGGTAATATCGTCCAACGTCCATGATGTCGAAGACAGGCAGTATCGAAGTATTGGGTTCCTGCTCGAGCAGGAACCTGAAGGTCTGGATCAGCACCCATTCATGCATGCAGCGCCGTCCTGACAGCGTTCGATAATCAGTCTGGGTCATGCGCACTTCATGGACTGTCGACTGTTGCCCCTGAACCGTCACCTGGTAAAGGTCTTCTTCAATATGCGTCACGCTGATCACGCTTTCTCCAACGTTTCGTTGTTATTCGTCACTGCAGCACGTCATCAACCAACGTCTGTGGATGCGTGCTGGAGCTTGTCATGACCACGCCATCGCTCGCTGAACTCGTAGCAGAACTTGAAGCTACCTGGTACGAGAAAATCCCCATCACCAAGGCGATGCAGGCCAAGGTTGCATCATTCGATGGCAATACGCTGGTGGTCGCGGCCGCGCTAGGCCCGAACATCAACCTGCATGGTACTGCCTTTGCTGGCAGTCTCTACACCGTCTGCGCACTCACCGGCTGGAGCATGCTTCACCTGCAGACGCGTCTGCATGCTTGTGAAGGCTCGATCGTGCTGGCCAGTGGTCACATCGACTATCACAAACCGGTTCGCGACGACCTGGTTGCAACGTGTGTATTCGGTAATCAGGAAGAGGCTTTCGCGAAGCTTGTCGCCACTGGCAAGGCAAGATTTCCATTGATCGCTTCAATTCCAGACGCTGGTCTCGATGCCGCAGTGTTCAAGGGAGAATACGCGCTGTTGCGCCGCAGCCACTGAATCAGCAGCAGTTCAGAGCTTGTCGGACAACATGGCGAGTTCATCCAGTTGTCGTTGATACTGGGCTGCTTCGTCGTAGCGCACCGCACAGATCAGTCGTTCAACACCCAGCTCCCGATAGGCGCGGATCTGCGCCAGCGCGGCTCCTGAGTCTTTCAATGGAATCGAGGCGAGCACCGTCACAGCACCTCGGGTCACACCACGATCAACGGCCATTCGGGTAAACACGGCCAGATCTTCAGCCAGCGCCTCTGGACTGCGGGCCATGGGCAGCCAACCATGACCAAATCGCAGCGCCCGCTCAAACGCTTGCGGAGGTTGGCCGCCAATGTAAACGGGTGGTGCCGAAGGCCGAGGGTCGAAGATGAACGGTTGCCCGTTCAGGCTGACCACAGGTTTGTCGAAACACTCGGCCAGAAACGCCAGTTGTTCATCACTGACGCGGGCGCGCACGGACCGGGGAATGCCCAGTGCCCTGAACTCGGCTGCCATCCAGCCAATGCCGACACCCAGCAGCAGACGTAACCCGGTGAGTTCGTGGACGGTAGCTATCGCCTTGGCTGTGGGCAGCGTCGGTCGATACGGCAATATGAGCGCACCAGTGCCGAGCTTGATGCTCGATGTGAAACCGCCGAGCCACGCCAATGTTGTCAGCGGATCCGTGTATCGACCGCCACTGCCTTCAGCATCGTCTGGTGGAATGGCAATGTGATCCGTGATCCATATTGACTCGAAGCCGCTGGCCTCGGCGTGACAGGCACAGACCCGCATGGTTGCTGCCTGGCTTTGTGGCCCCATGTTGCGAAGGGTTACGCCGAGATGCATGTTCGAGCTCCTGCCGCGACGGCCATCGCGCGATGTTTGAACCAGGCCAGGATCCGCAAGCCAAGCCCGCCGATTGCGACCACCACAAATCCCCAGTACCACGGTGCTTCAAGGGCGCCGCCAACCCAGGATTGGAAAAAGATCAACCAGATGTAGTGCATTCCGAAGGTATGCAGGCGCTTCCACCATCGGCCAAGGAGCCGCATGGAGAAGTTGTTAGACGTTGCTGCCATCACCCAGAAAAGCACATAGGCAAGTCCGCCGAAGATGATCGTGATCGGCTCGATCACCTCGCCGGTCTGGCGGAAGTAGAGGACGATATAGACAAAGTGCACGGTGTGAGCGATCGCAGCGGCAAGACCCAGGTATCGCCGATTGCGCACCAACCATCGTCTACTGCCGAACATCTGCACCCATGAACGAGCAACGTAGGCCAGCATGAAAAAGGCGAAGGCAATGCGTGCTGTGACACGCAGACCGTACCCATAGTGATCGGCAGGATCGGCGACCACGGGTGCGAACACAATGGATAACGCAAGCAGCACAATCACGCTCAGAAAAGTCAGACCTTTGCTGGCAATCATCAGCGTTGCCTCCTCACAACCCAGGATAGGGATCGTTCGTGTCGAGCTTGAACGTCAGTGTGCTGCGCAGGTCCGCCGCCGGCACGGCCCGACCCGCTTCCCGGCGCGGCTGGAAACGCCAGCTGCTGACGGTTTCGATGGCGGCTTGATCAAACACGGTCGGCGGCTGCGCCGAAATGATCACCACGTTCCGAACCCGACCGTCCTGCGTGACGTCATAGCCCACCACCACTTCACCTTCGATTCGCTGTGCCCGCGCCGCAGCAGGATAGATGACCTCCTGCCCCCCGAGCAGCAACGGTGGACGATCACCGCTCGCACAGCCGGTGAGCAGTATCAACAGGAAGCCGGTGACCCACCAAGCCGGCCGCACTCTTTCAACTGGGAGACCCTCAACTCCGCGACGGTTAACTCGGCGCCAGTTCTCGTGCTGATCCATGATATTCCGGTCGCGTGGTAAGCTGCTGATATGCGCAACATACGACAAAACGTGCTCGTGCTGTACCTGGAAACTTCAGCCCTGGACTCGCGAACCATCGCCTGGTCCATGTACGAAGGAGCAACCAATACACGTCATGATGCCGGTGACGCAGACTCACCGCCTTATGACACCGGGCTGGCTGCGCTGCGCGATGGCTGGCGTCTTTTTCAGGCCTCCCAACTGCAGCAGCATGCAGCGGGCGATGAATTTCGTGTGGGCTACCTCAAGTACGAATTTTTCTTCGAGCAACTGGTGGACACTGACAGCGCCCTGCCATTATCTCAGGAGACATGATTATGAACATGCCAGCCAGTACTCGCCTGACCACTCTGCAGATGGCTCATTTTGCCGCGCGCGGGTTCCTGCGGCTGGATGAAGTCGTGCCTGACAGCATCAATCAGCGGTTTCTCGCCGATGTGGGTCATGTGCCTGCCACCGAAGTGGACAGCCTGTGGAAACATTACGGCAAGATCATGCATTCCAGCGCGATCCCGCTCGTTAACCCAGGCACACCCCTCGACACCGCCTATCCCAAAGACAGTGCGGTCGCCGCAGTGCTTGGCTTGCCTCAGGTGCAAGGCGCCATCGAAAGCCTGGTCGGTGCCAACAGCGTCGTCGACCACCACTTTCTGCACATCACCTTTCCCGGACGACTCTACGCAGCGGCGGGGCAACCTCACGTTGCCCAGGCCACACACCAGGACTCCACCATCGATCCTCGTCGCGCGTTTGACATGCAGATGATGTACTTCCCCCACGATGTGACGCGGGACATGGGTGGTACTCGTTTCATACCAGGTACCCATCTGCGCGTGGTCAGCGAAGCCGCCATTGCGCGTTATCAAAACGTGAAAGGTCAGCAGCACATGGTCTGCAAAGCCGGCACGCTGCTCTTCCTGCATCACGGCATCTGGCATGGGGGTGGACGCAACGACTCCGAGCGACTGCGTTACATGTTCAAGATCCGGATGTGTCCGACCGTGCCTCAGACCTTGTTGTGGGACACTCACGATCTCGAAGCCCGCTCGGAGACAAGACCGATCTTCTGGAACAGCAACCCGAGTAATGCCGAGACCATCGAATCCGTGCTCATGACTCCCGAGCCGTGGTTCGAAGCAGACACCGGTCGACTCGAGTTCGTCAATCGCATCAAGCTGTGGCGCTATCTGACCGGCAACAAAACCTGGGACGCGGATTACTGGCTGACCCGCATCGAAAACGAGTACGGCAACACATGACAACACCTGAAAAGAAATCCGATGAAGACACGTCATTGACCTTCTGGCAAATGGCGCTCAGTACAGTGGCCGCTGCGTTCGGTGTGCAGTCCAGTGTCAATCGCAACCGCGACTTCACCAAGGGCAAAGCCTCGCACTTCATCCTGTTCGGCATCGGCTTCACCGTTCTTTTTGTGCTTGCCGTGGTCATGGTCGTTCGCACCGTCCTCGGCAGCGTGTCCTGAAGAACGATGTCCGGGATCCGCATTCCAACCATCGATCTGCGTGATCCAGATCGAAAATGCCTGATCGAGGCCTGTCGGCACTGGGGAATATTTCAGCTCGCGGGACACGCCATACCCGCTGCATCCATCGCGGAGCTGCGACAGGCCAGCCAGCGGCTATTCGCCCTGCCCACCGCCGAGAAACAGACGATCGTACGATCTCGCGACAACCCCTGGGGTTACTTCGACCAGGAGCTGACGAAAAACGTGCCTGACTGGAAGGAAATCTTCGATGTGGGTCCAGCGTACGGGACCAGCATTCCCCAATGGCCAATCGAATTGCCGGACTTTCGCCTGGCACTTGAGACCTACACGGTAGAAGTACACGCCCTTGCTCTGCAGGTGCTGGGACTGATCGTCGACGGGCTTGGCATGCACGGTAACGCGATCATCAAGGCGTTCGACAACCACACCAGCTTTCTTCGACTGAATCACTACCCTCGATGCCCTGATCCGGCAGACCCGGACAGCCCAACGGTTCCCATCAGCGGGCGACTGGGTATCGGTCATCACACGGACGCAGGCGCGCTGACGATTCTTGATCAGGCAGATGTTCCCGGGCTACAGGTATTGCACGACGGTGAGTGGCATCTGGTTCCCCCGGAGCCGGGCACCTTGACGATCAATATCGGTGATGTGGTCCAGGTGTGGTCAAACGATGACTATCCAGCGCCCTTGCATCGTGTCATCGCCAATCAACGCCTCGAGCGATACTCAACTGCGTACTTCCTCAATCCACCGGCGGACTTCACCTACGCCCCGGCGCAAACGTCCATCGTGCAATCCAGCCCGCGATATCGTCCCATCCTGTGGAATGAATTCCGTGAGCGCCGCGCCGCCGGAGATTTCGCCAACTACGGACAGGAAGTGCAGATTTCGGACTATCGATTGACTGGCGGCTGAAAGATCGGGATGGAAGCATCTACGCGGACCTGATCGATGCAGGCGCGCATCATGTCCTCGTGTGCCATGCAGTGCTGCACAAAGCGAAACTGGCGGGCTGCACGCATCTGATTCTCACCACGCTCGCTCACTTTGAACCACACATCCCCCTCGGCATGATCAACAAGGTAACGAACACCCAGAGTAGTGGCGACATAACGGGGTGCGAGCACGATCTCATCGATGGTCGGTCGCTGCAGGTGCGGCATAAAGCCCCGGGCCATGGCTTTGAAAACAGACGGCTCGACCTGCCCGCTCTGCACAAACGCACTGCGTACCAGATCACCCCAGTCCAGCCCCCAATGTCCCGGCATCAGCGTGTCCAGATCAACCACCGCCAGCACCTCATCGGACCCTTGCGCGAACAGCAGGTTCTCGAACTTGCAGTCGCCATGCACGTGTCCCGTCGCTCGGCCAAACACACGGGTCAACGGCCGATGGCGTTCGATCACATCGCGCCATTCCGATTCAACCCGTAGCGCATCGAAGCGGCGCAGAAAGTGCTCCAGATCGTGAAATCCCTCGATAGGTGGCACCAGCGATGGCGGCGGTAGGTCTGCCAGGGACCGCTGGAATGCGCCAAAGACTGCACCCGCTGCCAGCGCCTGGGGAATAGTCTCGGGGTATTTTCTCGCGACGCTGCCCTCAACAAAGCGCCACACACGCCACACTTCACCATCGATCAACGCAAACCCCTGTTGATCCCGCGTGAGCCGCAAACTCGGTACCCGCTTCGAATCGATATGCGCCAGTACGCGCTGGATGTTGTGCATCACCAACTGCGGATCGACAAAAACACGTCGGTGGATCTGTTGCAGCACCCAACGTTGGCCCGCGTCGCCGACGAGCCAGGTGTGATTGATATGACCAGCACCCAGTGGCTCTATCGACGAAGGTTCGCCCCAGTGGTCGGCAAAAACAGACAGAGGATTCACTACAGCCTTTCAGCCAGTACCAGCAACACGACAGGCATGTACTCGCCATACGGGCGAAAGTGTTGCATCAACTGAGAACGCGTGTCCTCTTGCGACAGACGACCTGCCAGATGTTCCAGCATCGTTTCCGCACCTTCCGCGATTGCATGGAACACCGGCAACACCTCGTCCGGCACACGATTGGCGCCGTTGAATGCACACCAGCGTTGACAAGCGAGCTCCAGCTCACCCGTTGGCATGTCTTGC
>CAMDVY010000111.1 GCA_945878745.1 Klebsiella pneumoniae
GCTCGCCGAATCGTTCGAGACCGCCCTGCAACTCGCTGAAGGTGTCGCCCGCGTGTGCGACATGGACAATGCCGACACTGAGGAGCTGATTTTCAGCGCCCGCTTTGCCTGCCCCCATTGTGGTTACAGCATCAGCGAGCTCGAGCCTCGAATGTTCTCCTTCAACAACCCGGCGGGCGCGTGCCCCGAGTGTGATGGCCTGGGTGTTACACAGTTCTTCGATCCGGATCTTCTTATCGGGGATCCTGAATTGTCACTGGCCGAAGGCGCCATCCGCGGTTGGGACCGGAAGAACATCTACTACTTCCACATGCTCTCGTCCCTTGCCAAGCACTACGGCTTCGATGTCGACGTGCCATACAAAAAACTCAGCAAAAAACACCAGAAGGCAATCCTGCACGGCAGTGGCACGGAGCGGATCGATTTCACCTATGTGAATGAACGAGGCGACAGCATTCAACGACGCCATCGATTCGAAGGGGTGATCCCCAACATGGATCGTCGCTACCGCGAAACGGACAGCTCGATGGTGCGTGAGAACCTGCAGAAATACCTGCGTAGTGCGGCCTGCCCTTCCTGTTCGGGTTCGCGACTGCGTGAAGCCTCGCGTCACGTTTTCATCAACGGCACCAACCTTCCGCAGATTACAACGCGTGCGGTGGAAGATGCGCTGTCTTATTTTGGCGGACTCAAGCTGGAGGGTCAGCGGGCTACCATCGCGTCAAAGATCATGAAGGAGATACAGGCACGCCTGCAATTTCTGGTTGATGTCGGCCTCAACTATCTGACACTCGATCGCAGCGCCGACACCTTGTCGGGTGGGGAAGCGCAACGAATTCGGCTGGCGAGCCAGATCGGTGCCGGGCTGGTTGGTGTGATGTACATCCTTGACGAACCTTCCATCGGCCTGCATCAGCGGGACAACGAACGATTGCTTCGTACGCTGACCCACCTTCGAGATCTCGGCAATACGGTATTGGTGGTCGAACACGATGAAGATGCCATACGCTCTGCCGACTACATCGTCGATATCGGGCCGGGAGCCGGCGTACATGGCGGGTACATCGTCGCGCAAGGGAAACTGAAGGATATTCTTGCCAGCAAGGATTCAATCACGGGTCAGTACCTCAGCGGAGTCCGCCGGATTGCCATCCCTGCCAAACGCCATCCGATGCAGGCCGACCAGTGCATCAAGCTGATCGGCGCCTCAGGTAACAATCTGCAGGATGTCACCATCGAAATTCCCTGTGGATTGATGACCTGCGTGACTGGGGTTTCTGGTTCAGGCAAATCTACGCTGATCAATCACACGCTGTTTCCGATCGCTGCGCAAAAACTGAATGGCGCGACCACCATCAAGCCCGGCCCATATCGCAGTATCGAAGGGCTGGATCACGTGGACAAAGTGGTCGATATAGACCAAAGCCCGATCGGCCGAACCCCTCGTTCAAACCCGGCAACATATACCGGCTTGTTTACGCCAATTCGGGAACTATTCGCCCAGACTCAGGAAGCCAGAGCACGTGGTTATCTGGCTGGACGTTTCAGCTTCAACGTCAAAGGTGGGCGTTGTGAGGCTTGTCAGGGTGACGGTGTCATCAAAGTCGAAATGCACTTTCTCCCGGACATCTACGTGTCCTGCGACGTTTGTCACAGCAAGCGGTACAACCGCGAAACGCTCGATGTGGTCTACAAGTCGAAGAACATCCACGACGTGCTGAACATGACGGTCGAAGAAGCGCGCGTGTTTTTCGATGCGGTACCAACCCTGTCTTCGAAGTTGCAGACACTGATGGATGTGGGCCTGTCGTACATTCGTCTTGGACAGAGCGCCACCACTCTCTCTGGAGGTGAAGCACAGCGAGTGAAGCTGTCGCGTGAGTTGTCCCGTCGCGATACCGGCAAGACGCTCTATATCCTGGACGAGCCCACCACCGGATTGCACTTCCACGACATCGAACAACTGTTAGGGGTGCTGCACAGATTGCGTGATCAAGGGAACACGATCGTCGTCATCGAACATAACCTCGATGTCATCAAGACCGCAGACTGGATCATCGACCTCGGTCCTGAAGGCGGTTCCGGAGGCGGCAGAATACTCGCCATTGGAACACCAGAAGCCGTGGCAAAAAACAAAGCGTCGCACACCGGGCGATTTCTGAAAGCGACGCTGGCAACAAAGAACAAGTAGCCGTTTGCGTCGTCTGAAAGCAAAGAGCCCGGATTACCCGGGCTCGTCGTCAGATCCTGAAGTCCGCAGACTTGTGGTCCGCCTTAGTCTTCGGTGTCGTCACCTTCATCTTCAGCTTCCGTTGCAAGCGTTCGTCCAACGAGTTCGATGAACGCCATCGGCGCAGCATCACCCGCGCGAAAGCCACACTTGAGTATTCGGGTGTAGCCGCCGGGACGCGCGTCGTATCGTGGACCAAGCTCCGTGAAAAGCTTGCCAACTGCCTCCTTTGAACGAGTACGCGCAAAAGCGAGACGTCGGTTTGCAACCGAGTCTTCCTTGGCAAGCGTGATCAATGGCTCAATGAATCGACGCAGCTCTTTTGCCTTTGGCAGCGTGGTGCGGATGACTTCATGCTCGACCAAAGACGCGACCATATTCTTGTACATGGCATGTCGGTGCGAGGCGTTACGACCGAGTTGACGGCCGCTTAACTTGTGACGCATTAGTTTTCTCTCTCTACCTATTCAGCCCGGGCTTTTGTTCAGCCCCGGCGTTTGCCTCAGGCAATGCGATGATCGCCACGCAGACCACTCGGTGGCCAGTTTTCCAGACGCATCCCCAGCGACAAGCCACGAGATGCCAGTACATCCTTGATCTCGGTGAGTGACTTCTTGCCGAGGTTTGGTGTCTTCAGCAACTCCACTTCGGTACGCTGGATCAGATCGCCGATGTAGTAGATGTTCTCTGCTTTCAGACAATTTGCCGAACGCACAGTCAATTCAAGATCATCCACCGGACGAGTCAGGATAGGATCGACTTCGTCGATCTTCTCTTCAATCATCGGCTCGCCTTCACTCTCCAGATCAACGAACACCGCCAATTGCTGCTGCAGGATCGTGGCTGCGCGACGGATCGCTCCTTCTGGATCGATTGTGCCGTTTGTTTCGATCTCGAGGATCAACTTGTCGAGGTCCGTACGCTGTTCGACACGTGCTGCCTCTACGCTGTACGACACCCGGCGCATTGGACTGTAGCTGGCATCCAGACGAAGCACACCAATTGGTCGTGACTCTTCTTCGGTGACAGAGTTGTCGACAGGCACGTAGCCACGACCGCGAGTCACACGGGCTTCCAGACGAATCGAGCCGCGATCATTCAGCGTACAGATCACGTGGTCCGGATTGGAGATCTCGACATCTTCGGTCAACTGAAAATCACCAGCCGTGACTTCGCCACTGCCGGTCTTGTTGATCGTGATGACTGCTTCGTCCTGGTTGTGGAGGATTACCGCAACGTTCTTAAGGTTCAGCAGGATGTCGATAACATCTTCCTGCACGCCATCGATCGTGCTGTACTCGTGAAGTACACCATCAATCTGCACTTCAGTGACGGCGCAACCCGGCATGGAAGACAGCAGGATGCGGCGAAGGGTGTTACCGAGTGTATGGCCAAATCCGCGTTCCAGCGGCTCCAATGAAACGCGCGCGCGCGTCGGGCTGGAAGCCTGAACATCAATGATACGTGGCGTCAAAAATTCATTTACAGATGACATGCAGTCGTCTCCTATGAGCCAATTACTTGGAGTAAAGCTCCACGATCAAGCTTTCGTTGATTTCAGAGGGCAACTCTTCCCTGTCCGGAAGGCGTTTGAACACTCCTTCCATGGCAGCAGAGTTCACGTCCAGCCATTCAATGGAAGGCCTCTGAGCCGACAATTGCATTGCGCCCTGAATGCGCAATTGCTGCTTGGCATGCGTTGCTACAGCTACGGTGTCACCGTCCTGTACCTGGTAAGACGCGATGTTCACCGACACCCCATTCACAACGATTGAACGATGCGAAACCAGCTGTCGTGATTCGGCGCGCGTTGAGCCGAAACCCATACGATAGACCACGTTGTCGAGTCGTCGTTCCAGCAGCATCAACAGATTGGCGCCGGTATTTCCCTTCTGGCGCTCTGCCTTCTGGTAATAGTTGCGGAACTGACGCTCCAGCAATCCATAAATACGACGTACTTTCTGCTTTTCGCGCAGCTGCACCGCGTAGCCGGACAGACGACCACGTCGAGCACCGTGCTGTCCGGGCACCGCTTCGATCTTGCACTTGGAATCAATCGGTCGGACACCACTCTTCAGAAAGAGATCGGTGCCTTCACGACGAGCAAGCTTGAGTTTCGGACCAAGGTAACGAGCCATGTTTTACTCCGTACCTTTATACACGGCGCCGCTTTGGAGGGCGGCAACCGTTGTGTGGAATGGGGGTGATGTCGGAAATGCTGTTGATTCGCAGGCCAGCGGCATTCAGTGCGCGAACGGCAGACTCTCGACCAGGGCCTGGTCCTTTGACGCGTACGTCAACGCTCTTCATGCCGTACTCCAGTGCTACTGTGCATGCCTTTTCGGCAGCAACCTGCGCAGCAAACGGCGTGCTCTTGCGTGAGCCCCGGAAGCCAGAACCGCCGGAAGTTGCCCACGTCAACGCATTGCCCTGACGATCGCTGATCGTGACGATCGTATTGTTGAACGACGCGTGTACATGCGCGATTCCGTCAGTCACGACGCGTTTGATTTTTTTCTTTTCAGCCATAACTCTTCAAATCCGGTTCATTACTTGCGAATGGGACGGGTTGGTCCTTTCCGAGTTCGTGCGTTCGTTCGTGTTCGCTGACCTCGCACCGGCAGATTGCGGCGATGACGCAAGCCACGGTAACAACCAAGGTCCATCAATCGCTTGATGTTCATGTTGATGGAACGGCGCAGATCGCCCTCTACCGTCAACTTGGTGATTTCAGTACGAAGTGCATCCAGACGTTCTTCAGCCAGGTCGCCAATTTTTTCATTTGGCGCGATGCCTGCTGCTTCGCAGATGCGCAGCGCAGTCGTCCGACCGATACCATAGATGTAAGTCAGCGAGATACCGGCGTGTTTGTTGTCCGGTACGTTGATTCCAGCAATACGAGCCATGTTTCAACCTTGCCGTTGTTTGTGTCGCGGTTCGACACTACAAATCACACGAACCGCTCCGTTGCGTCGAACGATCTTGCAGTTTCGGCAAACTTTTTTTACCGATGCACGAACTTTCATGTCTGTTCCCCAATTCCTGGCCGTTAGGCTCCGGTCGTCAGCTTCTCTTTCGACCGTAATTCTGTAGATTCGACTTTTCCATGAGCTTCGCGTACTGCGAAGACATCAGATGACTTTGGATCTGAGCCATGAAGTCCATGGCGACGACCACGACGATCAATAATGCAGTTCCACCCAGTTGGAAAGTAATGTCGAACGCTACAACCATGAACTCGGGTAGCAGACATACCATCGTAACGTAGAGGGCGCCGAAGCAGGTCAATCGTGTAATGACATCATCTATGTAGCGGGCAGTCTGCTGTCCTGGTCGAATCCCCGGTACATAAGCGCCCTGCCGCTGCAGATTACCGGCGATATCCTTGGGATCCATCATGATCGCGGTATAGAAGAAGCTGAAAAAGATGATGCCGGCTGCGAAGAGCAGGATATAGAGTGGCTGGCCCGGCGACAAGACAAGCGCAACTTCTTGCAACCATGCCATTCCCGGACTTGCGCCAAACCACTGCGCCATCGATGCGGGCGCGAGCAGCAAACTAGACGCAAAAATAGCCGGGATAACGCCGGCCATGTTGACCTTGAAGGGCAAATGGCTCGACTGGCTCTGATAAACGCGTCGACCTTGCTGGCGACGAGCGTAATTTACCGTGATCCGACGCTGGCCTCGCTCAATGAACACCACCAGAGCGACGATGACAATCGCCAGGATACCGATCGCCAGAAGCGCGATGATGTTGATGTCGCCCTGCCGGGCTGCTTCAAAAGATCGACCAATGGCCGCCGGGAAACCCGAGACGATGCCAGAGAAGATCAGCAGACTGATCCCGTTACCAACACCTCGTTCGGTAATCTGTTCGCCCAGCCACATCATGAACATGGCGCCAGTCACCAGCGTGATGATGGAAACCGAATAAAAAATAATCCCCGGCTCAAACGCCAGCCCCTGCGCCGCTAGCGTACTGGTCATGGAAATACCCTGCACGATGGCCAGTGCCAGCGTTCCCCATCGGGTGTACTGCGTAATCTTCCGGCGACCCGCTTCTCCCTCTTTGCGCAGCTGCATCAGTGGGGGATGCATCATCGACAAGAGGTTCATGATGATGCTGGATGTAATGTAAGGCATCACTCCCAATGCAAGAATACTCATTCGCTCCCATGCACCACCCGAGAACATGTTGAACAGTTCGAGAATACCGCCCTGATTCTGGGTGAAGAGTTGCGCCAGCTTTTCTGGATCAATGCCCGGGACGGGGATGTGGGTGCCGATCCGATACACAAGTAACGCAATCAGCACAAACAGCAGGCGACTGCGCAGCTCGGAGAGCCCCGCTTGCATACCTGCCAATTGTCCTGCGTTAGTAGCCATTGATCCTTAGTTTCCTGTTAGCCGCCAATTACGCCGCGACTGCTTCCGCAGGAGCTTCGATGCTTCCGCCTGCAGCTTCGATCGCAGTGCGAGCGCCCTTGGTGACAACTACGCCTTGAATTTTCACTGCGCGAGTGATCGCGCCTGACAACATGATACGGACGCGTTTCATATCCTTTCGGACGACATTAGCCGCCTTCAGTGTCTCGAGGGAGATTACATCCCCTTCAACCTTGGCGAGTTCGCCTAAACGAACCTCGGCAGTTTCAAGCGCCAGCGCGGTGCGAAAGCCGAACTTCGGTAGTCGTTTCTGGAGGGGCAACTGGCCGCCTATGAATCCAGGTCGAACACCGCCACTCTTTCGTGCACCTTGTCCTTTGGTACCGCGAGTCGAGGTCTTACCCCAACCCGACGACGAGCCCCGGCCAACGCGACGTTTCGGTTTTTTGCTGCCCGCAGCGGGATGTAAATCGTTGAGACGCACGTTTATTCTCCTTCGACCTTCACGAGGTAATGCACTCGGGCAATCATGCCGCGCACCGCTGCGGTATCTTCGACTTCGACGGTATGTCCGATTCGACGCAATCCCAGTCCAGCTACACACGCCTTGTGCGCTTTCAGCCGACCGATACTGCTCTTGATCTGAGTCACTCTTACTTTGCCCGTTACTGGACTATTCATCGCCTCTACTCCGACTATCCCGCCCCACCCACGTTGCCCGCCAATCCGCCTTAACATGCCTGGCCCGATCATTTCGATTCGGCACCAAGCGCTGTTAGGCGCGAATCTCCTCGACACTCAACCCTCGCTTCGCAGCGATTGAGTCGGGAGACTGCATGTTCCGTAGAGCCTTAAACGTTGCCCGCACCACGTTCACCGGGTTCGTCGAGCCGTAACTCTTGGCGAGAACGTTGTGAATTCCGGCTGCCTCGAACAGCGCCCGCATCGTGCCGCCGGCAATTACGCCAGTACCTTCTGATGCTGGTTGCATGAATACCTTGGACGCACCATGTCGTGCAGTCAGCGGATACCAGATCGTTGATCCGTTCAGATCTACATGGACCATATTGCGACGAGCAGCTTCCATCGCTTTCTGGATTGCCACCGGCACCTCACGCGCTTTACCGCGTCCAAATCCGATCTTGCCGTTGCCGTCACCGACAACCGTCAGCGCTGTAAAGGCGAATATACGGCCGCCCTGCACAACTTTCGCCACTCGATTGACCTGGACGAGTTTCTCGACCAGGCCTTCTTCTTTGTTTTCGTCTGCATATGCCATTTAAAACTCCAGTCCCGCTTCACGGGCGGCATCGGCCAAGGCCTTGATCCGGCCATGGAATTTGAATCCCGAACGATCGAATGCAACTTTGGTGATTCCCTGCTCCCGACCGCGAGCCGCAACCAAGGCACCAACCTTGCCTGCAGCACCAGCATTACCGGTTGCTTCACCGTCAAAGGCCTTTTCCAGCGTCGATGCCTGCGCAAGAACGCGATCACCGGCAGGTGCCAGCAACTGGGCATAGATATGCCGAGGCGTTCGGTAGACAGCCAGACGAATGGCGCCAAGTTCGCGCATCTTCGCGCGTCCACGCCGTGCTCGGCGCAATCTCGCTGCTTTCTTTTCCTGCATGATTATTTCTTCTTGGCCTCTTTTCTACGCACTCGCTCGCCCAGGTATCGAACGCCTTTGCCCTTGTAGGGCTCTGGAGGGCGAATTCCTCGAATTTCTGCTGCCACCTGCCCAA
>CAMDVY010000112.1 GCA_945878745.1 Klebsiella pneumoniae
CAGCAGGACATTCCCCACTTGTCGCTGATCCAGACCCTTGGTCTTCAGAATGAGTTCGAGCGCCTGATCCCAGGGCACATTCTTCAACCGCAAGGTGATACGACCAGCCACCGTGTCGCTGGCTACCAGATTCAGATCGGTAAAATCGGCGATCAACTGCAGGACAGAACGCACTTCAATATCCTGGAAATTCAGAGACAGCTTTTCGCCACTGAATTTGAAAACGTCTTCCCGCTTTGCAACTTCCTCTTCACTGAGCTCTGACACTTCCACCGAGAGCTGGTTGTCGGCCTGGTAGGACAGGTAGTCGTAGTTGCCGGTTGCGGCAACGGTAATGCTGACATGATCGCCTTGCTGGACGGCATCCACCATCGTCACGGGCGTTGCGAAGTCGGTGACATCAAGACGACGACGTAGATTGGGCGGGAGCTGGGTATTGCGGATCTCTACGCGGATTTTACCCCCGTCACTTTCGACGTTTACCGGCGCTTTGGGATTGGACAACTGGATCATCACACGACCACCGCCGTCCTTGCCACGCCGGAAGTCCACGGCCTCAACTTGCGAGCCAACGATTGGCGCAGCACTCGTATACTGGGACGAGTCTGTAGCTTTACTTGGTGTCGGCACACCGCTGCCATCGCCGCCAACCAGCAAATAAAGTGTATTGCCTCTCACATCGGTGTCGTAGGCCACCAGACGAGTGAGATTGACGATCGCCCTGGTGCGGTCTTTTGTTGAGAGCACCGATACCTTGCGCGCATTCCCTGCACCCAGATCATGGTGCTTTTCAGCAAGTGAACTCACCACGCCCGGCATATCGAGAACGATGCGCGCCGGTTGGTCAATCGTGTAACCCTGCGGCACCGGCGGCGTGCCATCAAAGGCCATACGGATTTCCGTGCGGTCACCGGGCAAGGATGAAAATTCGATACCCGTGAGTCGCGCCGCCGCCGAGGCATGTTGCCCGACAGCCATCAACAGCAAGGCGAACAATCCATAGAGGTACTGCGCGCTGACCATAGTTTTTTTCTTGTTCTTGTTTTGATTATTCATGCTTCTTCCTCTCCTCCTCCCATGGCCACCGTACGCGCCCGCTCGACCCACCCACCGGTGCCGTCTGAAACGATTTCCATCAGTTGAATTTCAACTTCATCAACGGAAGTGATGCGCCCGTGGTCCGTGCCCATGTAGTCACCGACCTGCACTTTGTGTACGCCGCCATCAGGATCGCGGACGAGACCAAACAACGTTTGCTGCGACAGCGTGCCAACCATCGCAAGCTCAGCGACCGGAAATTGTTCAAGGTATTGTTTTACCCGGTCCAGATTCGGCTTCACTTTGACGCCGTTCTTGCGCTCGACTGCCCGTACGAGAACTGGCGGCTCAAACGGCTGGCGTTTAGCGCTTGCCGAATAGGCAAACGGCTGAACCTGTTCAAACGGAGACAGAGGCTCAATCGTGCCTTTAGGTCTGGCGTCGACCTCTGCCATCCACGCTTCGATGTCCGCGAAATCTCCACCACTACACGCGGCGAGCAAAGAACTCAGCGCAAGCACCAGGGTCAGGCGTAATGACTTCATCACACGCCCTCCAGATAGCGGTACGTCTTGGCGAGTATCGACATTTTCAGCCGTTGCGGATTTCCTTGCGGTTCTATCTTGAAATCATGCAACGTCACGATACGGGGCAGGTTGGCGATAGCGCTGACAAATGCCCCGATCTTGTGATACTCACCTTCAACGACGATATCGATCGGCAACTCCACATAGAACTCAGAGCGCTGCTCAGGCTTAAGCGCAATGCTTTCAATCCTGAGTTCACTGTCAATGGCGGTGCGTGTGATGTCTTCAACCAGACCAGGCACTTCGGTATCGCTGGGCAACTGACGCAACAACGCACCGAACGTCTCATTCATCTCCTGCTTTTGCAGGAGGTACGCTTCCAGGTTAGCCGCCTGCGCGGCCTTGTTTTCATAGTCGGCGCGCAGCTCGACTTCCTGTTGGGCAGTCATCTTCAACTCTGCACGCTTTTCAGAGAGGTAGAAGTAATATCCACCGCCTACAATCAGCACCACCAGGATCGACAGGAAGATGCCTTTAAGCGCAGTCGGCCATGCGCCGACGTTGTTGAAGTCCAGCTCGGATAGATTGACGCCTTGCAGCTGCTTGATTGAATCCTGCAACGCCATGATCAGTTCTGCCCTGTCTCATTGGCGGCTTGTGCCGCGGGATCTGCTCCTTCTTCATCGGGAGCATTCGGATTCACCTGAGTGAAGGTGAGATCGAACACGGAAGCGCCTTTACCGTAAACGTTGCTGACGGCGTCTTCCTTGATGGTTTTTAGATTCGGCTCTGCGAACCATTCACTCGCATCGAGATTCCGCATCAGTGCCGAAATCCGATTATTGGACTCCGACATACCACCGATGGATAAGCCGTTGCCTGCCATCTCAGCGCTGGAGAAGTGCACACCAGAGGGCAACGTCTGGACCATTTCATCAAAAATGTGAACGATTGCCGGCCGGTTGCCCTGCAGTTCCTGAATGACACGCATCCGCTCTAGCAGTTCGGCGCGTTCTTCTTTCAGGTTGGCAATCTCCGCGATGCGTTCATCAAGCTGAGCAATTCGCCCCTGAAAGAATTCGTTTCGGGACTTCTGATAGGAGACTGAACCGTCGAGGTACTGCCCCCACGCGAGCACGACTACAAGCCCGATCAGCGCGACACCGCCCAGATTAAGGAGGAATTCCTTACGCTTGCGTTCTCGTTCCCATTCACGCCAGGGTAATAAGTTAATATTTGCCATCAGGTAAAACTCCTCATGGCCAACCCGCATGCGATCATCATGGCTGGCGCATCATTGGCCAAAGCCTCTGCGTCGACATTGCCTGCCAGTGACATGTCTACAAACGGGTTTGCCATGACAGTCGGCGTACCCAGTTTGTTCTCGATCATCTCCGCCAATCCATCGATCGAAGATGTCCCACCGGCGAGCACGATGTAATCAACATCATCGTACTGGCTCGAAGAAAAGAAAAACTGTAACGAACGTGTCACCTGCTGCAGCACCGCTTCCTTGAACGGCTCCAGAACTTCATCGAAGTAGTCATCTGGCAAACCACCTTGCTTCTTGGCCAGACCGGCTTCTTCGTAAGACAAACTGTAACGTCGCTGGATTTCCTCAGTGAGTTGTTTGCCGCCAAAAAGCTGTTCGCGGGTATAGATGGCGCGATCATCCACCAGCACCGACAGTGTTGTCATGGTCGCACCGATGTCGATGATGGCGACCACAAGCGCATCCGGATTACTGCCGAGCTGCGGTTTTACCAGATCAAACGCACGCTTCATGGCGTGCGCCTCGATATCAACCACTGCCGCCTTCAGACCACCCAGACCCAGCACGGCTTCGCGCATCTCGACGTTTTCCTTGCGGCACGCAGCAAGCAAGACTTCGACCTGGTCGGGATTTCGCTCGGAGAGCCCTTGAACTTCGAAATCGATCGCGACTTCATCGAGCGGGTAAGGAATGTACTGATCCGCTTCAACGGTAATCTGGGTTTCCATTTCTTCATCACTGAGCGACGCATCCATTTCGATGGTCTTGGTGATGACAGCGGAACCCGCGACTGCGACCGCAACGCTTTTTGTACCCGGTTTGGCGCGAGCAATCACACGCTTGATTGCCTCAGCAACACCGTCCACATCGTTGATGTTTTTTTCCACCACAGCATTCGGTGGAAGCGGTTCTACGCCATATGCTTCGACGCGGTACCGATCACCGGATCTGGAAAGCTCCAATAACTTGACGGAAGTGGAACTTATGTCGAGCCCAAGTAGAGTGGGCGCCTTCTTGTTGAACCAGGCCACGTTAGAATTCCTTAATGGCGCGGGCACTTACGTCCGTTTCGTGCGGCAGGACATTAAATACCACTCGAAGTACGAGAGCAATCGAGCTCAACGTAAATTCACGCAGAAGGTTGGTGCATCTAATCATGATTGATATCGTCTCCTCCCGCCCCATGAAAACAGCTACAGTATCTGTGCGATGACTCTTCGAACCAGACCCATCCTCGGCTCAATTATCTGGGTCAGCAGCATTGCATTTTGTGGTGTAGTGCTCACTCTTGCTGCTACCTACCTCTATCTTGATCCCCAGACCCCGCGAGCCGATACATTTCGGCAAGTTCGCCTCGAAACTCCGCTCAGAATTTTTTCCAGTGAGGGCCAGCTTCTTGCCGAGTTTGGTGAACGGCGCGCAATCCCAATTAGTATCGATCAAATCCCTCGTCACTTCCTCGATGCTGTTGTCAGCATCGAGGACAAAAGATTCTACGAACATTCAGGAATTGATTTCGTTTCACTGTTGAACGATAGCCTGAATCTGATCAAGAACTACATCATGGATGATGGCCTAGGCGCTGGTGCCAGCACAATCACCATGCAATTGGCAAGAAACGTGTCTTTTAGCCTTGAGCGCACCTTCATTCGCAAGTTCAAGGAGATGCTGCTCGCGCTAAAGATTGAGCAGGAGCTGACGAAGGACGAAATTCTCGAGCTGTATATAAACGTCGTTCCGTTCGGCAAGCGCGCATACGGTGCTGAGGCAGGCGCCCGAACCTACTACGGAAAGTCACTGGGCGAACTGGAACTATCCGAGTTGGCGATGCTCGCAGGCATCCCACAAGCACCGTCAGCTAACAATCCAATCAACGGGCCAGAAAAAGCTCTGCTCAGAAGAGACACCGTGCTCGATCGGATGTTCGAGCAGGGCGCGATCAGTGAGGCAGAGTTGTCTGCCGCAAAAGCAAGACCACTGACAGCCAGACTTTTCGAGCCGCAACTCGACGTCGCCTCACCATACGCCGCAGAGTGGATTCGTCAGCAGCTCATCCAGTCTTTCCCGGATCTCTATACCGCCGGCTACGAAGTACACACGACGATCGACGCCAAGCTGCAAGCTGCAGCAACCAAGTCGCTGCGCGACGGCCTTGAAGCCTATGATCGTCGTCACGGGTATCGTGGTCCTGAAGCACGGCTGCCCGTCGAACTCATCACCTTGCTGGCCACTGATCCCTCAGCCGGACGCGAGCAAGCGCGGGAGATCGTTCGCGCGCTGCCTGAACACGCCCGACTCGAAGCTGCAGCCACCGTCGTTATCAATGATGACAGCGCCGAACTGATTCTGACCTCCGGCGAAATCGTGAGCATTTCTCTCGCCGACGCCAAATGGGCGCGAAGATACCTAAGCGTAGACAGCATCGGCCCTGCGCCAACACGCATGTCGGATATCTTGAAAGCTGGTGACATCGTCCGATTGAAGCAGCAAGAGGAACAGTGGGTACTGGCGCAAACACCTGCAGTACAGGGTGCACTGGTTTCGCTGGAGCCCGATACAGGCAAAGTACTGGCCATGTCAGGAGGCTACGACTTTGGATTGAACCAGTTCAACCATGCCACGCAGGCGGCTCGACAACCTGGTTCAGGATTCAAGCCATTCATTTACGCTGCCGCACTGGCTGAAGGGCGAACAACCGCGACCACCTATATGGATGCTCCGCTGGTATTCCGTGAGCGAGGCCAAAGCCGTGAGTATCGGCCCAAGAACAGTGACAACAAATACAACGGACCAACGCGGCTGCGTCAGGCTCTTTATCGATCTGTGAATATCGTGACCATCCGGGTATTGCTGGACATAGGTGCAGGCCCCGCCATGCAATATGCCGCCAACTTCGGCTTTGATATCTCGAAATTTCCCCGAGACACCCAATTGGCCGTCGGGGGCGGAACGCTGACGTTGACCCCGCTCGACATGGCACGAGCGTATTCGGTTTTCGCGAATGGTGGCTATCTCATTCAGCCATACGGCATCGAAAGCATGAAGAACAGCGAAGGTGAGGAACTGTTGAACTCGAGACCACCACGCGTTTGTCACGAGCAGTTTGCTGTTGCAGAGGAAACGACCGACGAGGAAATCGTCGCGACATCGCCTGACGCTATCGACCCCGACAAATCGTCCGACACAGATATCGTCGCTGCACTGACGCCTGGTGATGCACCAGCACACAACTGCCTCGAACCGGCTATCGATACCCGTATCGCGTACATCATGCACGACATGTTGAAAGACGTAGTCCGGCGAGGCACCGCCAGACGCGCTCTGGTTCTGAAGCGCGCGGATCTGGCCGGCAAAACGGGCACGACGGATGAAGCCGCCGACACCTGGTTCAATGGCTACACACCGGATGTCGCAACAACAGTATGGGTTGGTTTCAAGGACGTGCAGCCGCTGGGACGGCGGGAGTTTGGGTCAACAGTGCCACTTCCCATCTGGATCGACTACATGAAAGTAGCGCTTGCGGATCGCCCTGAGAAGTTTCTCGACCAGCCCGAAGGCATCGTCAACATGCGGGTTAGCGGTGGCGGTGTCAGTGAATTTGAGTACTTCCTTACTGAACACATGCCTTCCCAACGGCAGGAGGCTACTTCGCCAGTGATTCAACAAACGGACACGATTCAGAGCGTGGATTTGTTCTGACCAACAGACCGCGCCCTGCCCGAAGCGGGATTGATCAACCGGATTCGTTCAGCCACCGTTGCAGGATCCCAAGACCACGAAACGAGGCTTATTGAACGACCTTGATGAGATCGCCGGCGCGGGGCTCGCCGTTTGGATAGAGGCCGTTGATCACGCGTAGAAGGTCGTCTCCATGGGCCCCGATACCGGTCCCTTTGGAAAGTTTCACAAACGTATCGCCAGGCTTCGCTTCAACGATCTTGATTCGCTGAGAATTTGCGACACGCAGATCCTCGATGGTCATCGCTCGAAGTCCGGCCATCGCACCTCGGAACTTTGCATCGAAAGACTTGAGATCCTCTGAGTCCGGAAGTTCGCCGCGAAACAGAAAGACTTCTCCTGAACGAAAGACAACTCCAATTTTCTGTTTGCGGGCACTGCCATCGGCAAGTTTGATGTCTCCGACAAATGCATCGGACTCACCAATCTTGATCAACTCACCGTTGATCACGTCATCACGTTTCAACGTTTCCTTCACGTAGGTTTCTGGTGTTTGTCCACCTGTTGCAGACAGGTGACGTTGTACAGAAATAGTGGCCGTCTCAGGATGGGGTGCTTGTCCAAGAACCGCATTGCCTGCGAGCGATGTATCCCAACCTTCGGGAAACTCGATCACCACCCGCAACGCCCCGTGATAGAACTTGTTACCCTTCGCTACTCCGGTCGCCGCCTGATCACCGAACACCAGACCATCAAGCATGTGCCAATAGTCTTCTTCGGGCTCTCTCAGTTCATCAAGGGAGTACAGATTTTCCAATTGAACGAGCTCATGAATTCTCTTCTGATGCTCGGGATGGCTCCGCATGATGCCGTGATAGACCGGCTGACGGCCCATCACCTTGGTTTCGAACGCATCGTTGTCGCGAAGAACCTGAATGCCGTCCACCATACCTTGCGGGTTATAGCCTGACTTGATCAGCCATTGCGCGCTGAAACGATCAGCCTCCAGCTCGGCGCGACGTCCGTAACTGGCACTGGCAGTTGCCGAAAGCGTATTGGCCAGGTCAAGCATGGCCGGAGAACTCGTTGCAATCAGTCCAATCCAGCCCAGCACCGTGCCGCCTCGAGCTCTACCCTTCCCCTCCTGGATATGCGCGGCGACGTTGTGACCAATTTCATGGCCAATAACACCGGCCAATTCGTCTTCCGAACGCAGGTAGGAAAGGAGACCACGGGTCAGAAATATGTAGCCTTCCCCTGGCGTGAAGGCATTGACCTGGGGATCATCCAGCAAGACAAACGTATAAGCTCGACCGCGATGGGGTGACGCGACCAGAACACGCTCGCCCACTGCGGTCACGTAGTCCTGCCAGGCCTCGTCGTTGTAGAGCATGTCTGCTTCGAGAAAGGCGTTGTACTGCTCGCTACCAGACCCAGCCTGGATTGGAGTAACCGGGAAACACGACAGCAGGATCGTCAGAAAAAAGACGCTATAACGCACCAGGATCATCTCCGCGTCCGTCAGACGAATCGAGAGTATCCCAAAAGACATGAACCGCAGCACAACAACCCGACACCCCCAACGACACATTGGCGATGGACCGGGTTTTTCGTGACGCCCGGTTTACTTTTTCGCGACGCGCGCACCGAATCGGCGGTTGAATCTTTCGACCCGACCCGCTGTATCGATGGTTTTCTGCTTACCTGTGTAAAACGGGTGGCAGGCGGAGCAAACGTCGATCTGGATGTCTTTCGCCAGGGTCGAGCGCGTGTTGATGACATTGCCGCAGCTGCATGTGGCAGCTATCGGCTTGTAGTTC
>CAMDVY010000113.1 GCA_945878745.1 Klebsiella pneumoniae
GAGCCACAAAACCGGCTCCCACCTGCAGCAAGGCCAGCGCAAATTTCATGCTGGTGGAGGGTTCCTTGCCCCGACCGGCGAGTGTCACCCACAGACTCGCAAAAAAAGGCGCCAGCAGGATGATGAAGGCCGGATTGATGGATTGCAGCTGCGAGGCCGCAATGGTCGTTCCCCCGATCTGACGATCAACCACCCGGTCCGCAAACAGGCTCATGGAACTGCCAGCCTGTTCGAACAGCGCCCAGAAGAGAACCGATACTGCCGTCAGAAACAGTACGAGCAACATTCGATTGCGCTCAAACGGCGTGCAGCGCAACAGACTGAAGGCGATGATGCCGGTGATTGACACCGCCGCCCCTAGCCCGAGCAATCCGCCTACCACCGCATGATGCTGCATCAGCCACCATGCGGCGACGATACCAACACCACTCAGTGCGTATGTCAGCGTCGAGGGTGAGAGCCCGACATATGTTCGCTCGCTCAGCAAGGCCGATGGCGGTGGCTCTCCGGCACCGAGCAGCAGGCGTTTGCCTTTGACAAAGGTGATCAACCCGACGAGCATCCCGACACCAGCCAGGCCAAATCCAAAGCGCCAGCCATACGTTTCGCCGAGATACCCGCAAACCAGCGCCGAGACCATGGCTCCGAGGTTGATCCCCATATAAAACAGAGTGAATCCAGCATCCCGACGGGCATCATTCGGCGCATACAACTCACCGACGATGCTGGAAATATTCGGTTTCAGAAAACCGACGCCAACAATGATCAACGCCAGTGACAGATAAAAGCACTGCAACGCGAACTCATCACGAACCACTTCGCCGTTGACGAGGTAGGCCGCCTCGCCTTCGAACGCCATGCCGAAGTGACCCAACACCAGAAGTATTCCGCCGAAAATTACGGCCTTGCGAAAACCGAGAATTCGATCCGCAAGCAGACCTCCGATAACGGGCGTCAGATAAACCAGCGAACCATAGGTGGCGTATAGCCCCGTCGCCATCCGATCATCAAACAACCAGTGCTTCGTCAGGTAAAACACCAGCAATGCACGCATGCCATAAAAACTGAATCGCTCCCACATCTCCGCGAAAAACAACACATACAAACCCGCTGGTTGTTTCTGTTGAACTGCGGTCATAACCTCGTCTCCATGGATGTTCAGTCAAACCTCATGTGATCACGCCCGAAGCTGCCGGGTCAGAGTTGGGCTGACACGTCGATGTTGCCTCCCGTCAAGACGATGCCCACTTGCCTGGCACCTCCCGGGCCGTACCGTCGCAGTGCAGCCCAGGGCACCGCTGAAGACGGTTCAACCAGCACTTTCAGCATCGACATCAGTTCGCGCTGAGCCTCTTTGATTTCTGCTTCGCTCACCAGACAGATCGTTAGTCCATACGTCTGGAACATATCGAAGTTGAGGTGGCCGAGACTGGTTCGCAATCCATCGGCAATCGTGAGGGGCGGCATCTGCGGTTGTCGATACCCAAGACGCATCGATGCAGCAGCATCCGAGGCAAGCTCTGGCTCTGCACCGATCACCCGAATGGCCGACGTTGACAAGGCAGCAATACAACCCGCCGCCAGACCGCCGCCCCCTACAGGAACCCACAACGACTCAAGACCCGGCACCTGACGTTCCATTTCCAGCGCGGCTGTGCCCTGACCGGCAATGATTCGGGCATCATCATAGGGAGGAATCACATGCGCCCCGGTCGTTGCAACCAGCGCATCGAGCGCGGACTCCCGATCGGCGAGCGAAGGTCCACAATCGATGATTGAAGCGCCATATCTTTCAATCGCCGCACGCTTGAAAATCGACGCATTGTTTGGCACCACGACATAGGCAGGCACCTGTCGCAAGCGGGCCGCCCAGGCAAGAGCTGCGCCATGGTTGCCGGAAGAGTGCGTCGCGACACCATGGGTGATCAACGCTGAAGATGCGCTCATCACCGCATGGCACGCCCCGCGTGCCTTGAATGCACCCACCTTCTGCTGGACTTCTGTTTTGAAGAACACGTCGCAACCCGCGAGCGCGTCAAGCGTTCGACTGACCAGAACAGGTGTCTCATGGACAAGGCCGGCGATCACACGCGCCGCTGCCTCAACGTCATGGCGATCCGGAGGGTTCAACAGTTCGGATCGATTCAGTTCTGATTCGGGAAGGGGCCGGCTTTCAGCAGCATGGACGGCACCGGCTTCTTCAATATGCTTTCCAGCCAGCGCGCCCCGTCGATACAGGTCATCAGGTCAACCGTGTGGGTAATGCCACATCGGTTGAGCATGTACACCAGATCCTCACTGGCCACATTGCCCGACGCATTCGGCGCAAACGGGCAACCGCCGATGCCACCAATGCTGCCATCCAGTGTTTCAACGCCCGCTTGCAGGGCTGCAAACGCGTTGGCGACCCCGGTATTACGGGTATCGTGGAAGTGCGCACGCAGCGGCATGTCCGGGCCGAGCGCAAGGCGCAGCCGACCAAACAGATCCAGAACCTGAGTGGGTACGCCCACGCCTATGGTATCCGCCAGACCGATTTCCACAGGTCCTTCTTCAGCCAGACGCATCGCGATGTCGACGACACGTTCGGGCGCGACTTCGCCTTCAAACGGGCATCCAAACGCAACAGCGATGGTCGCTTGAACTCGATGGCGTCGGGCACGTGCTTCTCGCATGACCGCTTTGGCCATGGTGACCGCGGCATCGACATCCATCCCCTGATTTCTGCGTCCAAACGTGTCCGATGCAGGTACCACCAACCCGGTCTCGTGCAGTCGCTCGGTGGCGAGCAATCGGTGGAATCCACGCTCGTTCAACACCAGACCGGTATAGGTCACATCGCCACGTTGTGGCAATTGACTGCAGACGGCCTCTGCATCAGCCATTTGCGGGACCTTCTGCGGGTGTACAAAGCTGGTCACTTCGATTCGTCGGTAGCCCGCCGCCAGCGCCCGATCGATCAACAGGAGCTTGTCCTCAGTACTGACCAGTGTGGATTCGTTCTGCAATCCATCACGCGGGCTGACTTCCATCAAGGTGACTGTACTGCGCATCATTTTACTCCCGGTGTGTGGGAATCCTTGAGTGACACGGTTCTGTTGAAGGTGGCTGGCAGCTGATCATCCCTGACAAAATAACCAACACGCTCGAACTGAAACCTTGATTCAGTACCGTCGGCAATCGCCGGCTCAACGTATCCCCGTTCGACACGAACTGAATCAGCATTGATCTGATTCAGGAATTCCTTGCTGTCAGGATCCGGAACCACAAACAAGCGTTCGTATAGTCGGAGGTTGACCGGCCGACTGCGCGCCGCATCCACCCAATGAATGACACCCTTCGGCTTGGCGCCACTGGTATCGGCGCCACTCCTGGAATTCGCCAGCAGGGAACAGCGCAGTTCCACGACTTCCCCCGTCGCATCCCGGATGACCTCATCACAGCGGATGATGTACGCATATCGCAAGCGGACGATGCCTCCCGGCGATAGCCGCTTGAAGTCCTTGGCCGGTTCCAGGGCAAAATCCTCTCTCTCGATGAAGATCGATGCCGAAAACGGAATGTCCCGCTCACCCAGCTCGGCCTGTTTCGGATGCCAGGGTGCTCGCAGCATTTCCTGATGGTCGGCCGGTAGGTTGGTGATGAGGACCTTGAGCGGATCGATCACCGCCATGCCGCGTGCCGCCGTGGATTCGAGATCGGCCCGAATGCAGAACTCCAGTAGTTCCATCTCGATCCGATTGTCCTGCTTGGTGACGCCGACACGGGAACAGAAATCCCTGATGGACTTGGGCGTGTAACCTCGCCTGCGCAGTCCGGCTATGGTCGGCATTCGCGGATCGTCCCAGCCATCGACGTGGCGTTCGTCCACCAATCGATGCAGGAGCCGCTTGCTCATCACCGTGTATTCAAGCCCGAGCCGGGAAAATTCGATCTGCGGTGGATGGAAGTTCACGTTGATGTTGTCGAGCACCCAGTCGTACAGCGGCCGATGGTCTTCAAATTCAAGTGTGCACAGGGAATGTGAAATCCCTTCCAGCGCATCACAGATGCAGTGGGTGTAGTCGTAAGTGGGATAGATGGGCCAGTCCATGCCGGTACGCTGATGCGCCACCTTGCGAATCCGATACAACACCGGGTCACGCATGTTGATGTTCGGAGACGACATGTCAATCTTCGCCCGCAGGACATACTGACCATCCGGAAATTCACCGGTACGCATTCGCGTGAACAGATCGAGATTGTCCACGACCGAACGGTTCCGGTCCGGACTGGGACGACCGGGCTCAGTCAGGGTGCCGCGAAAGTCGCGCATCTGTACCTGATCGAGGCTGCACACAAAGGCCTTGTTGGCCCGTATCAGCTCGATGGCAAAGTCGTAGAGCTGCTGAAAATAGTCTGACGCATGGGTAAGTCGGTTACCCCAGTCAAACCCCAGCCAACGAACGTCACGTTTGATCGACTCGACATAAACGTCGTCTTCCTTGGCTGGATTGGTGTCGTCGAACCGCAGATAGGTCACCCCATCGTGCTCGATGGCCACGCCGAAGTTGAGGCAGATGCTCTTGGCATGGCCTATATGCAGGAAACCGTTCGGTTCTGGCGGAAAACGGGTAACCACACCACCACTCAGGCGGTTGGCCTGGAGATCCTGGCGGATCCGCGTGCGAATGAAATCCACGCCGCCTGCCTTCTCTGCTTCAGTCATGATGAAACCGCACCGATCAACACTCCTTTTTTGGACGGCGCCAGTTTACTCCATACGTTCGATTTTCCGTTTTACATTCCAGAATCTGAGCTAGGCTTTCCGTATGGACAAAACAAACCAGGGCAAGGAGTCATTGGCAGATCTGCTGCGCCAGGCGAAACGTGCGCAGGAGATCATCGGTGCCGTCGACTTCAGCAAGATTGCTGCACACGATTCCGACGAAGTCGGCAAGCTCAGTGGTATCACCGAAGCGCTGGAGAGGCTCTCCGAGGGCGAAGTAGTGGATCGCGTCGACGGGGTTGACGAGGTCCACAATACGGATCCTCGCCAGGCTTGGGTCTCGGATCTTATGAATTTGCTGGACGAGGCTGGCCACAGCGACCGCATCGGTCGTGTCTTTGCGATCACCAGCGGAGACGATCGCGGTCGCATGAAACCGCTGGACATGGTGCCGCACCGCGAGGGGATACCCCTTCACGATCTGTGTCTGGCTCCCAACTACGCGCCCAGCGAAGGTGCCCACGCATTGTTCATCTCTGCAACCGGCGTCTTTTCTGCGCACGCTGCCCAGCCGTTCAACCGCCACAAGTGGAAGATTCTGCGCAGCCAGCGCTACGACAGCGAAACCGAGCTGTTGGCCATCATCGGCCACTATCTGAATCCGCCCGAGTCCTGATCCCGCTACAATCGGATCTTTCCAAAGTCCGGGCTGATGTGTGATCAGGGTTCTGACAGGGCTGTTGCTGACACTGGTCCTGGTAACCGTGTTGTGGGCACAACAACACCGATTACCCTCGGTCATCTCACTGAGTCGACTCCTCATCGGCGAAAACTGGTATGCCATCACGTTGCATGACCAGCACGTCGGATATCTGCACACACGATCCCAGGCTGACCCGGATGGGAACTGGCGATATTCGACCCACACACATCTCCTCATGCAAGCCAGCGAACCCGTCAGCATCCGGAAATCCCTGGTGTTTGCGACCCGAGCGCCGCACTTTCTCGTACACGCAGAACAAAGGACTCGTCGAGGTCGAAGCCCACCGGAGCTGGTACGGCTCGAGGCGCGCGAAGACGGTCAGCTGGTTCGATTCGCCGATGGCGCCGAGCACACTGGACCCGGATTTGTCTTCACTCTCGCAGACTACCTTCGTATCGAACATTGGCTGCGGGATGAAAAGCCGTCGCTGGATACTCGCATGCGTGCGCCAACCCTGTCCTTCGACGGAACCAGGCTGGGAACCATCACTTACACACTTCGAACCAGCGACGCGCGTGGCTTTGTGCTCAGCAGCGAAGGCCCCATTGGAAGGACCACGACCCATCTCGATACGAACTTCATGGCTGATCTGATTGAAATCGGAGACGTGTTCCGTTTCACATTGACTGATCAGGCCAAAGCGCTTGCGGTAACGAGCCCCGCGTTCAAGACTTCCTATCTGCTTCCCGTAAAGAACCGACTGCAGGACACCAGTCGGATCAAGAGCATGACGCTCGAAGTGATGAATGAGAGCGATGCGGCGCCCATCATGTCGATCGACGCTCATCGCCAATGGCTATCGGACAGCGGCAACACCGATGAATCCAGTGGGTCGTCTCCGGTTGGCCACCTTCCGGCGTTGGACGTCATGGCACGGGCAGTCCTCGCAAAAATGCCCGACGACCGGGATGGACGTGTTGCAAAACAGGCTCAACTGGCAGATCTCCTGCTCGCCGCCGTTCATCAACGGCTCGAATACCGCGAGTCTGCACCGGTAGGTTCGCTGCAACGCGTGCTCGACCGCGGGTATGGGGAATGCTCTGACTTTGCTGATCTCTTCACGGCATTAGCCGGTGCGACGGGCTTGTCTGCACGCACAGTGATTGGTCTTGCGTACCAGGACCGCGAACCCTATGGATTTGCATTTCACGCCTGGAACGAGGTCAGGGTAGATGGTCAATGGCAGGTTATCGATCCCACCTGGAATCAACGATTTGCCGACGCGACCCACTTGCCACTTTCGGATCAGGAATTGGCCAATCTGAAGTTCTGGGGCTCACAACAGGTGGCTCACATCATCGTCACCGATATCGTGCGTGACTGAGCGGACTGTCCGTATTCAGTCAGCTTGAGCCCAAAGCGTGACGTCAGATCATCCTCAGCAGGCCTTCCTGTGTCACTGACGCCACCAGTTCACCGCCAACATTGAAGAACTGTGCGTGGCAAAGCCCTCGTGCCGCGCCAGCCCACGTCGTCGTTCGATGATAGAGCAACCAGTCCGACAGATCCGGATCGCGGTGTATCCAGATGGCATGATCAAGGCTCGCCATCTGCAGTCTGGTCCGGGCAACATCCTGCTGGTGGGGCAAGGCCGCCGTCCCCACGAAGCCCATATCCGAGGCATACGCGAGCAAGCTTCGAGACAGCGCGTGGTCGGACTTGTCAACGTCGCCAAGAAACCTGATCCAGACCGGACTCCAGTTGCGGTTCAAGCCCCACTGAGTGCTGCCGGGCTCAAACACTGACCGCATGGCAAAAGGGCGCGCATGTCCAGCAAGCGGACTCAGGCGCGGATCCTCCACGCCTGCCTCAACAAGCCGACGAACACTGTCGAGGTCATCGCCAAGCGCATCGGGGCGGGGTACGTTGGGAATGGGATCAGCGTGCTCCATGCCCGCTTCGTCAACGTGAAACGACACATCCAGATTGAAGATCGCTTCACCATTCTGGATAGCGACGACCCGGCGGGTGGTAAAACTGCGGCCATCACGAATGCGCTCGACTTCATAGAGGACTCGCCTTTCAGCAAGACCTTCACGCATGAAATATCCATGCAGCGAGTGCGGCTTCAGACCGGACGCAGGATCAATGGTCAAGCCGGCAGCTCTCAACGACTGGGAGAGCACCTGCCCACCGAACAGTCGGTAGGGGCCACGGGCTTCATTTCCGCCTAAAAACAGATCCTGTTCCACAGGTTCAAGCTGCAGCAGTTCGAGCAGACGTCTGGCGCGGTCTCGACCGGCCACTTCGGTTTCAACGTTCAAGTGAACAAGCCCCACCTATTCGCGTATTCGGTCCTGGAGGTGAACTACTGGATCAACCGCAGCACGAACGGATAACGATATCGCTCACCACCATTCGCCTTGATACCGGCGATCACCATCAGCACCAGCGCGACCAGTCCAACCAATGGCAACAGGACAAAACCAATCAGCACCAGCATCAACACGATGCACACTATTGCGGCAATCGAAATCGTGATCTGGAAGTTCAGGGATTCCTTGCCTTGATCATCCACAAACGGCATCTGGTCCTTTTTGATCTGCCAGACGATCAGCGGACCAATCAGATTCCCGAACGGAATGATGAATCCGATGAGACCGGCAAAGTGGACCAGCATGCCCCACAGTCGTGCATCGGGATCCGCTTCCAGGCCATTGTTCGAGGACGCCGATTGGTGGGAGGGAAGTTCTTCAGACATGGTTATCTCCTCGCATTCATCTGACCCATGATCCTTGACAGGTTGCTGAAAAAGTCCTTGCCTGGACTTTTTCGCAGTCGCGGTCTGCGACCGCTCGCGCCAAATCCAGCATTTTCATGCTGGATTTGCGGACCGGCCATCCCTGGCCGGCGCATCAG
>CAMDVY010000114.1 GCA_945878745.1 Klebsiella pneumoniae
CAAACGGTCACCGGCTCGAGTTTGCGGTCAACAAGGGCTCCATGGAGGACATGCGTCGGCTGAAGGATGTGGCTGATGAGATGCTGGAAGAATGGTCGAGAACCCGGGTGGCGCCACGTCACGCGGCGTGGTTGCACGAAAAGATCGCCGCACGACGCTTGGCATCGGACGATCAGGCCTGAGGCGCACCTTCCAGTTCCGGCGACGATCCGGCGCCATCGGACCGGCCGGCAACGAGCGCTTCTTTCAGGTTCTGGCAGTATCGCCCTGACCCGCGACTCTCGATCACCCCGGCTCGACGCAGCTTTCGATAAACCCGTGTGTTGGCTTCACACAGCACGACACTCGAGCCGCGCTTTTCCAGTGTGCCGATCACTTCGGCAAGGGCATTGATGCCGGTGATGTCCATGAACGGAACGTGGCGCAGCCGCAGAATCAATCGTGCCGGCACCGCCGCCGTTGTCAGCAGCGCACGCTCCAGGTTTTCGACTGCTGCAAAAAACATCGGACCTTCGATGTCGTATGCCACAACGTCGTCCGGCAGTTTGTTGAGACCAAGCCGGCGCAGGTCGTTCTGCAGATCATCATCGTCAACCGGCGCAATCTCGACGGTTTCTGCCATCCGGCTCATGAAGTGCAGCATCGCCAGAATCACCCCGACGTTGACTGCCACCACCAGATCTGCAAAGACCGTCAGCAGAAAGGTGATGAGCAGGATCGCTTTGTCGGCGTTGGGTGCCTTGCGCAGGATGAACACGCAGTGTTTGAGATCACTCATGTTCCAGGCCACCACAAACAGGATCGCGGCGAGCACGGCAAGCGGAATACTGGACGCGAGGGGTGCGAGGAAAAGCAACACCGCCACCAGCGTCAGCATGTGCACCAGCCCCGCAATTGGACTCGTTGCGCCGTTGCGAATATTGGTTGCAGTTCGGGCAATGGCGCCGGTCGCTGCAAACCCGCCGAACAGTGGCGCTGCAATGTTGGCGATACCCTGTCCCATCAGTTCCTGATTCGAATCGTGGCGGGTGCCGGCCATGCCATCGGCAACGACGGCAGACAACAGGGACTCGATCGCACCCAGCATGGCTATCGTGAACGCCGGTCCGATCAACATGATCATGTGGGGCACCGAGAGGTCAGGTAGTGCAAAGGTGGGCAGTCCCGCGGGTATTGCACCAAAGGTACTGCCAATCGTGGCAACGCCGGACAGGTGCAGCATCGCTTGCAGTACCGTGACCAGCACCATGGCTACCAGCGGCCCGGGAATACGCTGTAACCCCTTGATGCGCGGCGTAAAAATGACCAAAACAAGCCCAAGCATCGCCAGCAGCAACGTATTGATGTTGAGTTGGGGCAATGACTGAAGCAGATGCCAGAGTTTCTCGTGGAAGTGCGTGCCCGAAATCGCCGGCAGACCGAGGAAGTCGCGCCATTGACCCACCAATTGATCACGCCGATTCCCGCCGTGAAGCCGGCAATCACCGGCTGCGGAATGAACTTGATGACCCGCCCCATGCGGGCGAGCCCCATCAACAGCAGGATGACGCCGGCCATGATCGTCGCTACCTGCAAGCCGGCTATTCCGTATTGGGCCGTGATTCCTGCCAGTATCACGATGAAGGCACCGGTCGGACCGGAAATCTGTACGCGGGTGCCACCGAGTACCGTTGTCAAACCGCCAGCGATGATCGCGGTGTACAGACCCTGCTCAGGACGCACGCCTGACGCAATTGCAAATGCCCTCGCCAAGGGTAACGCAACCACACCAACGATGACACCAGCAACGATGTTCGGTAGCCATTGAGATCGAGAGAGCAAACCGGCCTTGTGAGCTTCGAGCAATGCGATCATGGGTTCGAAAGGACTGAGCGATGTTCAACCAATCATAGACCCAACCGCCAACCGCCAACTGCCATTTCGCGATTTCTCACTCGAAGGAGAGGAATCCACCATCGATCGCCGGCGACCCGTCTGCACCGAGCAGATTGAAGTGTATGGTTGAACCGTGGACTTCGAAGTGCAGTTGCAGAATCGACGGCATCAGCACCATGGCTCGAAAACGTCCACCCAGCCTGCGCACGCGTCTCGCATCGCCACCCAGCACCAGATCAACAAGCCGGCTCACGGCCAGGGCGAGAGTTGCCGTGCCGTGCAGGATGATGTCGGGCAGTCCTGCCGCCAGCGCCACTGCACGATCGCTGTGAATCGGATTGAAGATGCGCGCCGTCTCCGTGTAGACATTGGCTGCGCCGGCGGCAATGGCGATGGACGTGATCGTGGGTGATTTCAACTCCGCCAGGCTCGGCACTTCCGGAGCCATTTCGATGGATCTCGCTTCGCCGGTGATGCCTACCCCACGGCTGATACTGGTCTGATACGTGCGGCAAACCAGTGCACCGGACCTGGCATCGATGGTATCCAGCCGTGTCATCTGCCACGCACCTGGTCGAATCGCGTCCAGCCCGATGACTGTGGCCGAGGTCGTGAGTTCATCACCGGCCTGGATCGGCCGATAAATGTGCAGATCATGGGCAGCATGCACCCCACGGGCCGCTTCCGCACGAGACACATTTTCGTAGCCCTTGAGTTCGCGACTGGTCAGGAGGACGGGCCACTCCAGGCACACCGGAAAGATCGGATGCGCAATCACCGTACCCGCTGCCGTATCCAGGTAACGTGGATTGAGATCACCGATCCCTGCGGCATAAGCCATCAGCCATCGTGCATCTACCGCGTGGGTAAAAGAACGCGTGGTCTGGCCGAGCATCGCGGCGTCTAGCGGCATGAAGCTTCTCCCCTGTCGAAACATCGAGAATAAGCTGCTGTCGGATCAAGGTCGAGTCGGGACAAGGATTGGCAGTTCATGTCAGGCCACAATTGCGTTCGCTTTGACAATGCATAAAATGCCCGGCCCTTCGCGGCACCGATAGCCATCATGTACGCAGGTCTCGACTACGGCACTTCCAACTGCGCAATTGGCATTGATGTCGCGGAGCAGATACAGCTGATCCCCCTCGAAAACGGTCGGCCACTCATGCCGTCCACGTTATACGCGCCGAGCCAGGCGCTGCTGACTCAACTCGCCACCCAATTCAAGAATCACAAGCCTTTTTCTTTCGCGGAATTCAGCTTTGGCAGCGCCGCGACGGCGGCCTACCTGCACGATCCGACTACGGGTTTTTATGTCAAAAGTCCGAAGAGCTTTCTTGGTGCCCGCGGCATTTCACCGGAGGTCCAGCATCGCTTCACTGTCATCGTCACCGGCATGATGCAGCACATCTTCAATGCCCTGAAAACGCACACGGAAAGGGTGCACACGGGAAAATCAGTCGACCACGTGGTCATTGGTCGGCCGGTCAACTTTCAGGGTGCGGGTGGCGACGCAGACAACCGCAGGGCACTCGCTATCCTCACCGGCGCCGCCAAAGCCTGCGGGGTGCGGGATGTTGCCTTCCTGTTCGAACCCATGGCCGCAGCACTCGAGCTGGAAGCACGACAGACGACCGAAGCGACGGTACTGGTCGTGGATATCGGAGGTGGAACGACCGACTGCTCCTTCATCCGCATCGGTCCGTCCAGACGCGCCCGCCTTGACCGAAGCGAGGACATTCTCGGACATTCCGGCGAACGCATCGGTGGCAACGACTATGACCAGCTCCTCGCCTTTCACGGTCTGATGCCTGCCTTGGGGTTAGGTAGCAAACGAGCCAACGGACTACCGCTGCCAAACCACCTCTTCATGGATGCAGTGTCCATCAACGACGTCAACGCACAACAACGGTTTTACTCTGCCGCCCTGCGCGAGCAGATGCATCGCTACAGCCTGGAGATGGCGCCCGGCCATTCGTGTACACGCTTGTTGAACCTTCGGGACAGCCGCAACAGCTATCGATTTGTCGCGGCGTCAGAAAACGCCAAGATCCGCCTGAGTGAAACCAGCGCAGTTGAGGTCGACCTCGGCTTTGTAGAAACAGGGCTGTCTGTGGGGCTGACCGAACCACAACTCGCTTCTGCATCGGAGAAACTGTCGCTGCATCTGCGGTCGCTGCTGGACGAGGTACTGGCCCAGGGGTCGACGCAGCCTGACCTCGTTTATCTCACCGGTGGTATGGCTCGTTCGCCCCTGGCCCGTGCCTGCGTGCAGGCAGCACTGCCGGAAGTGCCACTGGTGGACAGCGACCACTTCCTGAGTGTAACCGAAAGACTGACGATCTGGTCGAGACGCCTGTTCGGGCTTACCTGAGCAGGAAATTTCGTTCCATGGCGGCTCGCACTTCGCCCTGGTGCTCAAAGTAGCGCCGGAATCCACCGTTGTAGTTCCCATCCTGCCGGCGGTTCGATTCCCCTTCAAAGTTGTAGTAACCCGGCGTGCACTCCTGGTTTCGTGACGTCTTGCCGCGGTGCTGGATGACTTCATCCACCCACCACTGCTCGGCTTCGACAGTCGGTTCGATGCTGTGCAATCCTCGCTTGCGAACGCCATCGATGCAGGCAGCAATGTGATCACCCTGCGTCTGCAGCATGTCCGTCAGATTGAACTGGAACGATGCCTGGTAACCACCCATGATGAACAGGTTCGGATACCCTTCCGTGTGTATGCCTAACAGTGTACGAACCCCGTCGGCGTACTTGTCATCAAGTGTCCGCCGATCACGACCGATGATGGTGTTGTAGATGCCAGTTTTTTGTACTTCAAAACCGGTGGCGTAGATCAGCAGGTCAACGGGATAAACCTTGCCCTCGAACACCGGTCCCTCGGCACGGATTTCTGTGATGCCCTTGCCATGGGTATCAACCAGATGCACGGAAGGGAGGTTGTAACTCGGCAGGTATTCGTTGTGAAAACACGGCCGCTTGCACATGAACATGTACCACGGCTTCAGCGACTCGGCAGTCGCTGGATCCTTCACGATCTCGTCGATCCGCTTGTGAATGCGCATCATATAGTCGATGTTGGCATTTTCCTGCTGGCGCACTTTGTCTTCCGGCGTCAGCGCATCAAGCCTTGCCTGCTCCTGCGGATTGCGTTCGAACGCGGCCAGCACCTTGGCACGTCGTTTGGACTGCCAGCCCGGTTGCAGCTTGCGCGCCCAGTTGGGATCGGTGGGCCAATCGTCGCGAACATCGATGGAAGACGGGGTACGCTGAAACACATAAAGCGCTTTTGCAGTCTTGGCAACTTCCGGAACGATCTGCACGGCACTGGCGCCCGTGCCGATGATGCCAACGGTCTTGCTACGCAGTTTTTCCAGCTTTTCGCCGGTCCAGCCATAGTCCCAGCGTGACGTGTGAAAGGAGTGCCCGGTGTAGGTCTCCATACCACTGATCTTTGACAGCTTCGGTTTCGAGAGGGTGCCATTGGCGCAGATCACGAACCGTGCCCGCATGTGATCACCACGATCGGTGCGCACATGCCACTGCTGTTCGGCATCGTTCCAACGGGTTTCGGTGACCGTCGTATGGAAACAAGCCAGTGAATACAGATCGTATTTCTTGGCGATGGCCTGGCAATGCTGGAAGATTTCAGGTCCGCGCGAATAGTGATTCACCGGCACGTAGTCAAGCTCGTCAAGCAACGGCAGGTAGTCATAACCCACCACATCACACGCAACCCCGGGATAACGATTCCAGTACCAGGTACCGCCGACGTCAGCACCACGTTCGACGATACGGATACTCTCCACACCAATTTCCCGCAGACGCGCTGAAGTCAACAACGCAGAAAAACCGCCGCCGATGAACAGCACCTCAACAAAGTCGTTCAAGGATTCACGAGGCGGATTGGACTGCGCAAATGGATCGACGGCATACCGGGCCAGTTCGCCCGACAGATCGGAGGTGTACTGCGCCGTGCCATCCGGCCGATACGCCAGACGCAGGTCCCGCTCTTCGGCAAACCGCTTCTTGATATCGTCATAGTAATTTTGTGGACGTGGTGTGCGCGCCATAACTGACTCTCCGGCTAAATCTAAATCGTGCCCTTCACAATAACCTTGCCGACCGCCTCGTTGGTCCCCACCCGGTCAATCGCCTGCGGAACTTCCGCGAACGAAAACACCCTGTCGATGGGGGTGCGAATCTGCCCTGCCTCCGCCATCTGGCATAACGTCTCGTGCTGCGCCCGGGTCTCCGCCCGCGATCGAGCCCCTGGAAACGCGCCAACCAGCGAATAACTCCTCAACACTGCATTGAGCGGGTCAACCTTGGCCCAGGTCCCACTGGAATAGCCGATCAGGATCACGCGACCGTGGCGGGCAATGCACTTTATGGCCTGATCGTAAGCGCTGCCACCGACCGGATCAAAAATCATGTCGACGCCTTTGCGTCCAATGATCTGTTGCACCGCATCATGGATCGCGATATTGCGATAGTTGACCACGTGATCGGCGCCGAGAGACTTGCAGAACGCGACCTTTTCTTCGGAACTGACCGTCGCGATCACGGTCGCGCCGACTGCTTTGCCAAGCTGAATCGCGGCCGAGCCGGAACTGCCAGCTCCACCCAGGACCAGCAGGGTTTCGCCAGCCTTCAACTGTCCTCGCTGAACCACCCCCACATAGCCCGTATGAAAAGGCACCCAGAATCCTGCCGACGCTTCTGCCGACATGCCGATCGGGCGGCGCAGTGTTGCCGCGTCATGCACCTGACAGTACTCGGCAAATCCGCCCATGCCCTCGGCGAAACGGGTTGAACTGATCAGCTTGTCGCCGACTTTCGCCGCGCAGCCAGGTCCAACCCGGGTGACGACACCGGCAATTTCCTGGCCTGGCGTCACCGGTGGTTTGCTGACCGCAGGATAATTGCCACGCACCATGAGGACATCAGGCAAGCCAACACCGGTCGCCTCTACCCGCAATTCGACGATGCCCTCACCCGGAGCATCCAGTTCCCGATCACGCAGGGACAGCACATCCGTGGCTTCGCCAAATCGATCTGCCTGCCAGTATTTCATGCTGTACCTCTCGTTACGGCTGTGGTTTTGTCAGGAATACCCGCAGATCCGCCGCCGAGTTTTTCCTGTATTTCTTCCAGTGTGAGGCCTTTTGTTTCCGGTGCGTACTTGAGAACCAGCAACGCGCCGATGATCGGGCCGATGGCAACCCAGGTCACGCCCCACGAAATTCCCATGACCGGAATCAACATCCCGATCACCATGGGAATGAACACTTCGGTGACACGTCCGAACAGATTTGTGGTCCAGCCATAGCCGGTGGCGCGCAGCTCCGTCGGGAACAGTTCCGACGCGTAGACGTGTGTCGCACCGATGGCACACTGGAAGAAGAACACCGTCGTGATGTGCCAGAAGTACTGACCCGGTGTGGTTTCAGTATGAAACAGGCCAATGATCGCAATGGCAGCCACACTGTAGAACGCCGCACAGGTGATCTTGCGACCCAGGCGATCAACGAGCTGACCTGCCAACAAATGCCCAAACGCCCCACCGATGTAGGCCCACATCACGACATCACCAACCTGCGCGGGTGTCATGCCCACCTCTTCGCGGGCATAGATCGACCAGTACGCCACCGCCGGTGCGACCACGAGATAGACACAATTCCACAACAGCGTGACGATCATGAATCTTGGGTAGTACTGCGGTTTGAACAGCTGCTGCGCTTCCGCGAACTGCGTGCGAATCGTCGCCAGCAGCGTTTGATTGTCTCGCGCACTGGCCACCTCCACGTAGCGGGCTGGTTCGCGTACACCGAAGTACAGCGCCGGCAACAAGAACAGCGCCAGCCCGCCGATGAGATACAGACCACGCCAGTGCGCACCATCGTGCTCAATGCCCAGCAGGTCGGATCCGAAGATCACCATACTCATCGCGAAGTCATGTGCCGCATTGCCCGGTGCGTCAGCGAGCAGCAGGAAAAACGGCGAGGCTTTGGCCATCACCACCGTACCTACGGTGGCAAACGCCGTGAGTATCGTGATCCCGGTACCACGCAACCTGGATGGCAACTCCTCACCGGCAATGATGATGGCCAGACCAAACTGTGCCGTCAGAAACAGCCGGGCGACGGTCTGCCAGAACGTGAACTCATCCTTGGTCTGCACAAAGGCCGTAGCAGCACTGGCGATGGCAAAACCCGTGACGGTCAACAGCAGCATGGCGCGCCGTCCAAAACGGTCAGCGCACATGAGGAAAAAGAAGGAAGCGACCACGCCGGCTCGCGTGATTGCATACACGATGCCCCACTCATCCAGCCCGATATCAAGCGTTGCGCGTACATCGACCGAGGCCAGTGTCAGCATCGACGCATCGAATCCCTCGTACAGCGTCGTGATGCCAAGCAGCGCCAGCAGCAGGATGTG
>CAMDVY010000115.1 GCA_945878745.1 Klebsiella pneumoniae
AAGCGAAGTCGGCGGGATGGATGAGAGCCGCTTGGTTGGAAAGGAGCTCATTCATTTTCCGTCGTTCGATATGGTTGATGGCAAACCCAGAAAAGTTCCCGCCTTTGTTCAACGCCCCAAGGGTGCAGGTCCATTCCCCGTGCTGATCCTCATTCACGGCGGACCCGAAGCCCAGTACCGACCGCAGTTCTCCGTGCTCGTGCAGTCGCTTGTTGCAACCCTCGGTATAGCCGTGGTTGCGCCCAACGTGCGGGGTTCAGATGGGTACGGTCAGGCGTGGCTGGACGCGGATAACGGCTTCCGGCGAGAAGACTCGGTGCGGGATATCGGCGCGCTGCTCGATTGGATAACACAACAACCCGGACTGAAGGCTGATCGTGTCGCCGTGATGGGTGCCTCGTATGGCGGCTATATGACCCTGGCGAGTCTGGTTCATTTTGGCGATCGTCTGCGCGCCGGTGTCGATCGGGTGGGCATCAGTAATTTTGTGACTTTTCTTGAGAACACGCTGCCTTATCGTCGAGACCTGCGCCGGGTCGAATATGGTGACGAACGTGACCCAGCGATGCGCGAACATCTGCAAGCGATCTCGCCGCTCACCAACGTCGCCCGACTGCGCAGCCCGTTGCTGATCTCGCATGGGGCTAACGATCCGCGGGTACCAGTGGCCGAGAGTCTGCAGATTCGAGCTGCGTTGGCGCAGCGACAGATTCCGGCGTGGTATCTGCAGGCGTCGGACGAAGGCCACGGTTTTCGCAAGAAAGCCAACATCGACTACCAGGCGGCCGTGACCTGGCTATTTCTCAAACAACATCTGATCGAAGAGGACGAATGAGCGCGATTGCGATCTGTGTGAATCCGATGTCCGGGCGCGACGTACGCAGGCTGGCTGCGCGCGCGACCAACATGACTCATGAAGCGAAGCGGGATCTGGTGGCGCGTATCGCCGCGGGCGCCGATGCGATGGGTGCAACAGATATTTATGTCACCCGTGAACCCTTTCGCATTGCTTCAGCCGCGCTTGAGCAGATGACCCTGAATGCGCGGGTGCATGTGCTTGAGTTCAAGCTGCGCAGTGATGCCAGCGACACCGAGACGGCGGTGCATCGCTTCCTCGCCGAAGGTGTGCGGACCATTGTGTCGCTGGGTGGTGATGGCACCAATCGCGCCATGGTGCGAGCCTCTTGTGACTATCACCTGATTCCACTCTCCACCGGCACCAACAATGTGTTCCCGGAATTGGTGGAGCCGACGATTGCCGGCATGGTTGCGGCGTTGCAGGCGCGTGGCCAACTGCCGGAACGACTGAGCCGCCGGGCGAAGGTGCTGCATGTCAGATCGCCGCGGGGCAACGATGTCGGGTTGATCGATGCGGTGCTGCTGGAACGTGATCACGTGGGCAACCTGCTGCCGTTTGATGCAGGTCGACTCAAGCAGATTCTGTTGACGCGCGCTGAACCCGACGCCATTGGCATGTCCCCTATTGGCGGCCTGATCCAGCCGGTGTATGCAGACGATGATGGTGGCCTCCTGCTCCACATGGGGCCGGGTGGTTATGAGCTTGAGGCGCCGCTCTCGCCAGGGTCTTTCCAATCGGTTCAGGTGAAGAGCGTGACGCCGATCCAGATGGGTGTGGCCGTGCCTTTTCGCGGGAAAGGTGTACTCGCGCTGGATGGGGATCGCGATCATCGTCTGGAGATCCACGAGTCTGCGGTAGTGGAAATTCGGCGGGATGGTCCGATGATCATCGACGTACGAGCCTCCATGCGTCATGCGGTGGCTGAAGGTATGATTGCGCGCCGTTCGACCGGAGCCTGAGTCACCGCAATGATCGTCAAACCCAGAATTCGTGGCTTCATCTGCACCACTGCGCACCCAACCGGGTGTGCGGCGCACGTGCAATCCCAAATTGACTACGTCAGGTCCCGCACGGCCCTGGCGACAGGCACGCCCAAGCGGGTGCTGGTACTGGGCTGCTCAGGTGGTTATGGCCTGTCGTCCCGGGTGACTGCAGCTTTTGGCGGTGGTGCGGCGACGATTGGGGTGTCGTTTGAAAAGGCACCGGCAGACAACAAGACCGCCAGCGCCGGCTGGTACAACAACATCGCCTTCGAACGTGCGGCTGAGCAGGCTGGGTTGTACGCAAAAACCCTGGACGGTGATGCGTTCTCGGATGCTATGAAGACCCGCGTCATCGACGAAATCAAGGCAGACATGGGCCAGATCGACATGCTGGTCTACAGCCTTGCGTCCCCCGTACGACAGCACCCGCGCACCGGTGTGTTGCACCGCTCCTCGATCAAGCCGTTAGGCGAGGCGCTGCATATCAAGTCGGTACACGTCGACCGAGGCGAAGTGATCGAGGTTGATCTCGAGCCGGCGACGCCAGAAGAAACCGCGAACACAGTCGCCGTGATGGGAGGTGAGGATTGGGAGTTCTGGATAGATGCCCTGATGGGTGCCAACCTGCTGGCGCCCGGTTTCCGAACGCTGTCCTATACCTATATCGGCACTGAACTCACCTGGCCCATCTATTGGGAGGGCACGCTTGGCAAGGCCAAGGAAGATCTTGATCGAGCCGCACAGGCGATGCAGCCAAAACTCGCCGGTATTGGTGGAGATGCGCGGGTCGCGGTACTCAAGGCGATTGTCAGCCAGGCGTCTTCCGCCATCCCGGTCGGTCCGCTTTATGTTGCACTGCTGTTTAAGGTCATGAAGGCGCGGGGTGATCACGAGGACTGCATCCGCCACATTCATCGCATGTTTGCAACTCAGCTTCAGGCAGGCGCGACACTGCGACTTGATGAGGTCGGACGAATCCGCATGGATGACATCGAATTGCTGCCGGATATTCAGGCCGAAGTTCAGCGCCGTTGGGCGTTGGTGAATACAGGCAACCTCGCGGAGCTCGGTGACCTCAGCGGATTTCGTGAGGATTTCCTCAAGATTTTCGGCTTTGGTTTTGCCGGGGTGGACTACGAAGCCGAGGTCGATCCGACGCTGGGTGTTGTCGTTGAAGGATGACTAAGGGATGGTCTGATGAAACAGACCATCCCGTGTGGTGCAGGGATGCACCACCATTTTTCACGTGTGAGACGCGGGGCCTCTTTTCGAAGAGAGGGGCGAGGAGCCCAACGGGCTCCGACCTCCGCACTTCGCCTAAGCGAAGTGCTTGGACCCGATCAATTCGCAGGAGCGAATTGATCAGAGTTACCTAAGAGGTTCGACCGAAGGCTGCTGGCTGACAGCGGCACAGGACAAGCGCGCACATCTTTCTGTCTGACGTTGATCCATGCTGACAGCATGAACCTCACGTCATTCGAACGTGCCGTCTGGTGGCTGCGATCAACCCTGTTTCTTCTGCTGGGAGCGCTGGTTGTCTGGCCACCAGCCTGGGCACCGGGAGGTGATCCTGGTGCCTTGCTGTTGGCAGCGCTCTGGAGCGTGTTGGCACGCCGGGTTCGCAAGCTTCGGGCGGCGATTCTTGAAGCGGTGGTCGCGGGGTTCATCCTGTGGCTCGGGCACGCTCCGGCTGAAGTTGCTGCGGCAGCTGTCGTGACCTTCTCGGTCAGTCACATCGCGTTGTACGGACAACGAGCGGTTGCCAGTGTTTTCACGTTGTTGCTGCTGTCGATGCCGCTGCTTGGTGTGGGTTCATTTCCGGGTTGGATGTCCATCGGTAGTGGATTGCTGCTGGTGCTGGGTACCAGCGCGGTGGCGGGTATGGCGTTTCGCCGGCAGCAATCGGTTCACGCCCGCATACAGCGCCTGGCTGCTCGAGCAGAACGGATGTCGTTCTATCTGCCGGACCTGCTGAGGCGGCGGCTACGGCATGAGCCAATCCCACCGTGTCAGCTGGAACGGGCGTGGCTGGTGCTGGTCTTTATCGATCAAGTTGAATTCACCCGCTACTCGCAGTCGGCGGGTCTCGAGTTGATCGAACAGCGTGTTCAGGACTTTGTGCGGGAGGTTCGCGTGCTGGCCCGTTTGCACGGGGGTGTCGTGATGAAGCTGCTCGGCGATGGCGCGTTGATCGCCTTTCCGGCGCAATCCGAAACCGAGCAGATGGATGCCTCTCGACGGGCGTGGACGCTTGCCCGGGATGCTTTGGCGTTGCATCAGGAACCTGGCGTGTCCGAGCTTCGAGTGGGGATCGCGTCTGGCGAGTGCAGTCTGGGCGACTGGGGTACCGAAGATCTGCTCGACTTCACGGTGATCGGCCCGGCGGTGAATCTGGCCGCGCGCCCGCAGTCCAGCGCTGAAGTCGGCGATGGATTGATGTGTGCGGTAACCGCGCAACGGCTCAACCGGCTGGCCAAGCCATGCTGTCTCGAGTTGCGTGGCCTGGGTCCAACGACCGCCTATGCCGTACCTTGACGGTTACTGATAGCGTCTGGCGTGTTCATCGAAAGTGGTGACCACACGGGCGGTTTGCTATGGTCGCGCCCGCAGTAACAACGGGTTCCCGGGACTTCAGTCATGGCGAAGATCTTTCTTGATGCGGCACGTGGTCTCGCGACGCCGTACACACCAATCTGGCTGAATCGCCAGGCTGGTCGTTACATGCCCGAATACCACCAGGTAAAGGGCAAAACGCCGAGTCTCCAGTTTTTCAAGGATCCTGAGCGCGCTGCACGCGCCACGCTCGATGCACAGCGGATACTTGGCGTTGACGCCGCCATTCTGTTTGCGGATTTGTTACCCATCATGGAGCCGATGGGGCTTGGCCTCGATTATCTGGTCGGCGAAGGACCGGTGTTCGCCAATCCGGTTCGCACACCTGCGGATGTTGAAGCACTGCGAGTGGTCCCGGCGCTTGAAGGCACCCCCTACATCGCCCAAACCGTCCGGAATGTACTGGCAGAACTGCCGAAGGATATTGCGTTGATCGGCTTTGCAGGTGCGCCGTTTACGCTTGCGTCCTATGCCATCGAGGGCAAGGGTTCGCGCAACTATGTGCATGTGAAGAAATTCATGTATCAGGCGGAGTCAGCCTGGCACGCGTTATGTGGAAAGCTGGTTGAACAAGTCGCTGATTACCTTGCCTTGCAGATCAAGGCCGGTGTCGAGGCGGTGCAGTTGTTTGATACCTGGGTTGGTCACCTCAGCGTTGCCGACTTCAGGCGTTATGTTGCACCGTCCCTGAAAGATCTCTTTGTCCGGTTACGAGCAGCCAACCCTGATGTGCCGATCATCTATTTCGGAACCGGCAATCATCATCTGCTGGACGATGTGGCCGCGCTGAACCCGGATGTCATTGCCTTCGACTGGCGCACGCCGCTCGGGGCAACCTGGGCCAGACTAGGCAACAAGTCGGTGCAAGGGAATCTGGATCCCATCGTCTTGTGTGCGGATCGTGCGACAGTCGAGGCTCAGGCCACCGGCATTCTGGATGAGGTTCGCGGGCGTCATGGCCACATCTTCAATCTTGGTCACGGCATCATTCCGGAGACACCGGTCGACAACGTGAAACACCTCGTCGAGTTCGTGCAGCGCAGCAGCGGAAGGTAACTGCCGCCTTGAACATTCGTCGGCGTCTTTGGCAACTGGCTTTCTGGCTAGCCATCGTGTCGGCGACCTCGTTTGCCTTGGTCCCAAGCCCGCCGTCGTCAATTGCTGACATCAGTGACATCGTGCTGCATTTGAGCGCGTTTCTGGTGTTGACCTATCTGCTCGCGATGGCCCACTTTCGTCGTCGTCAACTCTGGTGTGCAGGGTTGATGTTTATCTATGGTGCCGGGCTCGAGTTGGCGCAGGGTCTGATGGGCACACGTGTCGCGGAATGGAAGGACCTGGGCGTAGATATGGCCGGCATAGCCATGGGTCTTGTGCTGCTGCATTTTGCAGGCGACGCGGTTGATGGCTTGTTGCAGACTGTGCTCAGAGCCGTCCATCTGGAGAAGTGACATGGTTTGGGCCAAACGTACGTTGTGGTTGTTGCTGACGTTGTTCGTCGGCGTGTTGATCCTGCAGGGCGTTGCCTCGGAGAGTGGTGAGGTTGTCGTGCTCAGTACACAGGGTTCAGGCGATGAGCCGGAAGAAACCCGTCTGTGGGTCGTGGATCTGGATGGGTTCCAGTATCTGCGAGCCGGGCAACCAGAGTCCGCATGGCTCAAACGTTTGCAGGCCACATCCCGTGTGGGCGTCGAGCGCGGTGATGACCGCATGGCTTACGACGCGGTACCCGAGCCTGAACGACGTGACGAGATCAATGCGCTGATGGCCACCAAGTATGGCTGGGCCGACGCCTTTATCGGCAAGCTGTTCGGGCGTGCTGATGCTATCCCGGTCCGGCTTGTCCCGGTGCTGGATACAACACCCCCGGTGCCAACGCCCGCGCCGGTCGAAATCCAGACGGAATCAGCCACCGAAGAAGTGGCACCGGCAGAGCCTCAGACCAGTGGAATGTAGAGCTCGGTCCGCAGTTGATCCATCGGCACGTCCATCGGCGTGTTGAGATAACGTTCGAAGCTCGGGCTGTCGGCGAGGCGATGTCCGCTTTGTGGCAGCCACTGACCCATGAACCGCGCCCAGGTGTCACCGATTCGGTCATAACCCCCTTCATGCATGGTGCAGGCGTATTGACCGGCGGGCAGCAGGTTCTCGCCAACAGTGGGTGGCAGCACCTTGTCTGCGGGTACCGACAAGGCCGCCTCTGCCCGCAGTTCGCTGTCAGGCGTTGATTCTGGATCGTCGAAATACAGGGCAATCATCGCGGCCTGCGGACCGAATAGTCCGGCTGGTCCCGCGATCTGCCCAAGTCGTGCGAATGCCTCGTTGATTCGATTGTATGGGCCTCGATGTTCGACCGTCGCCAGGCGCTGGGCTGCTAACTCACGAATTTCGACGTGCATGGTGACTCCTGTGTTGGTAGCGATGAAGAGTGAAAAATCATGACCCGGCTCGGCCAGGAGTTCTGGAAAGTGAAGTCCGGAACGAGTGGCGAGCTGAATTCTGAACGTGCTGTAGGTCCCGGCTGATCCAGGATCGCGGGAAGCCCGAAAGACTGATGGTGAACAGGCATAGCTGGCCCCAAACGACCGCGTGAAGGCTTCGTGTGTTTCATACCCGGCAGAAAACGCGATCTGGGTGACCGGTGCATCGGTGTTGAGCAGTTGCCAGGCGGCTCGCCCAAATCGCAGACGACGATGCAGTTCGAGCGGTGTCTCGCCGACCAGACCGCGGACCATGCGATGGAAGTGAAACGTCGACATCGCCGCCTCTTTGGCGAGTGCATCGAGATCAAGCGCGGCATCAAGCCCGTGGGCGATGGTCGCCATTGTCCGCTGGACTGCGCGCCGGTAAAAATTTCTGGTGTTGGTTCGCATGCCACAAACTTATCAAGCTAGAAACGGCCCTGCTTGATCTGTGTTGCGAATTTGCAGTTTTCGAAAGTGCGCCAGTGATGCGCAGTGCTCTTGGACTACGCGCCGTGGTCAGTCGATAACGCGCCCTGGTGAAAGTACGGCATGACTGAATTGTTGGCGTCATCGGTTACGGCTGTAGCCCGAATGATGGGCGAAGCGGAGGTGACGCCGCCAAAAATTGTCGCGAAAGCCACGTCGGCTGCGTCGCGTCCGGTGCCAAATCGGACAAGTCCCATCGGAATGGTCAGGCCTGGTGGATCAAAGATGTACCATCGATCTGCAAGATAGACTTCGACATAGGCATGAAAGTCTGGAGGACCATATTGCACCGGGCAGCCATAGTCCGTACCGGTAACGAACCTGGCCGGAATGTTGATCGCCCGACACAACGCGATCATCAAATGTGAAAAATCACGGCAGATACCCACTCTTTCGACCAGCGTGTCGACACTCGAAGTCGTCGAATTCGACGTGTTCGAAGTGAATGTCACGTGTCTGTTCACCCAGTTGTTGATGGCCAACACTCGGCTGTAGCCCATCTGCATGCTACCGAATTCATTGGCGGCGAGCCGAAGCAGCCGGTCGGACTGGCAATAGCGACTGGGATAAAGATAGCTGATGACATCGGGAGGGAGGTCCCGTACGGGGACTTCCTGAATCGCCCACGGATCGCCAAAGTGATGCAGCAGATCGACGGTTGCGTCGTACTTAACCTGTAACGCACCCGGCTCTGCGTGCAGGCGCATGTAGCGACTGCCGGTAGCCAGATCGGTCCAGATCTGCGGCTCGCAGGTCTGACTCAGCCCGAGTTGCTCGGTGACTACGGTCTGGTTACGCGTGTGGGCGGCGTGAATGTTGAACAGGAAGTCAGCACCAAAACCATCAATCGGATAGTTCA
>CAMDVY010000116.1 GCA_945878745.1 Klebsiella pneumoniae
AATTGCGAGCCCGGATCCTCGAAGACGTTCAGACTGATCATCACCTGCGCCTGGAAGAAGCGCGCAGACAAGCTGCGACTCGTGCCCGTGAGCAGGTCGACCTCGAATTCAAGGATGTCGCAGCCCAGCTTTCGGAGGCGCGGGAGCGAGCGGACCGGGCGGCCGAGCGGGAACTGCAGCTGCGGCGCAAGACTCGAGAACTTGAATCGTTGAATCAGGTGCAGGCGGAGTCGATTCGCGCGGAGGTTGCCAAGGAACTGGATCAGCGCGCTCAACAGGACATTGCCAGGGCGGTCGCAGACGTTGAGAAGAAAGTGGCTGCCGCCAGCGCACTGGCGATTGCCGATCTCAATCAATCTCTCGAGGAACAACGTGCCAAAGCCGACGCTGCGATGGCCACCGAGTTGTTGTTGCGCAAGGACAAGACCCGCCTGGAAGAACGGTCACGTGAACTTGATCTGGAGGTCCAGCGAAAGGTCGATGCAGAAAAAGCCGTACTCGAAGCGAGCATCCGCAAGAGTGCAGCCGAGGAGCAGGATCTGCGACTGAAACAAAAGGAAAAGACCATAGAGGATTTGCGGCAGGCACTGGATGATGCCAAGCGACGCAGTGAACTCGGTTCTCAGGAGCAGCAGGGTGAAGTGCTCGAAGTTGATATCCAGGCGGCGCTGGAGCGACAGTTTCCACTGGATCGGATCGAACCGGTGCGCAAGGGCCAACGTGGCGCAGATATCACTCAGGTGGTGGTCGACGGGCGTGGCAATGTCTGTGGAACGATTATCTGGGAGACCAAGAACACTCGCCATTGGCAACGGCCATGGATCGACAAACTGAAACAGGATCAACGCGAGTCAGGTGCATCACTCGCGGTTCTCGTGTCGGTGGTCCTGCCAACGGATGTGCAGCAGTTTGGCCGGGTAGATGGCATCTGGGTGAGTGATCGACACAGCTGGCCGGCGCTTGCAGTCGCGCTGCGTGAACAACTGACGCAGGTCGCATTTGCCCACGCCGCTTCTGAGGGCAAGAATGAAAAGATGGACCTGCTCTATCAGTATCTTGCTGGTGATCAGTTCCGTACTCGTGTGCAAGGCATCGTTGAAGCCTTCAGTACGCTCAAGGAGCAGCTTGACCGCGAGCGTCGAGCGATGGAGAGACTGTGGAAGGAGCGGGAGAAGCAGATCGAACGTGTGATGCTCAATACCGTCGGCATGTACGGTGAGATGCGCGGCATCATTGGTGCGTCCATGCCGCAGGTTGAAGCACTGGAGCTCGATGCGGGACTTTTTCTCGAAACCGACTCTCGGGGAAACGACAGCGCCTGACAAGGCAATGCACGACCAGTAGTCGGTGCAGGTTGAATTTGTCCACCACCTCCGGTTAGTGCAAGAATGCGTGAAGCCACCTTTCAGGAACTTCGTGAAATGACTTTTCGTGCGTTTTGGGTAGAAAAGACTGCCACGGGATTTTCGTACAGCGTCACCAATCGCGAGATCGCGGACCTGCCCGATGGTGATGTGTTGATCGATGTGCGTTATTCCTCGCTCAACTACAAAGACGCGTTGTCGGCTACCGGTAATCCTGGGGTCACTCGCAAGTTCCCGCATACGCCAGGCATCGATGCGGCTGGCGTCGTGCGGGAAAGTCGCAGTACCGAGTTCCAGGTTGGGCAGCAGGTGTTGGTGATGGGTTATGACCTCGGCATGAACACACCGGGCGGATATGGCCAGTGCATTCGGGTACCGGCGAAGTGGGTAGTGCCCATGCCCGCCGGGTTGACACCGGAAACCAGCATGCACTGGGGAACTGCCGGATTTACCGCGGCACTGGCGATCGAAAAACTGTTGCACGGTGGAATGCAGCCTGCGCATGGTCCGGTCGTGGTCACAGGGGCAAGCGGTGGTGTTGGCTGTGTGGCCGTCAAGTTGTTGTCGACGCTCGGCTTTCAGGTCACCGCGGTGACCGGAAAACCCGCACAGCACGATTGGCTGCGCAAACTGGGTGCGACGGAATTCTTGTCTCGCGAACAAGCACTTGAAGGGGCGGAACGGCCGCTGGGCAAAGAGCGCTGGGGTGGTGCCGTTGATACCGTTGGTGGCGTGCCACTGGCCAATATCGTCAAGTCGCTCAAGCACAGTGCGAGTGTTGCGGTGTGCGGTCTGGCGGCTTCAACGGAGTTCCCCATTTCTGTACTGCCTTTTATCCTCCGGCATGTGAATGTCCTGGGCGTCGATTCGGTGGAATTGCCGATCGCCCACAAACGCGCACTGTGGAACCGGATTGGCTCCGAGTGGCGCGTTGATCTGTCGGACACCGTGCAGCCCCTGGGGTTGACCGATCTGGAAGCGGCGGTACCAATAATCCTGCAAGGCGGCATGGTGGGACGTGGTGTGGTCGACCTCAGTCGCGCCTGAGTGCGTCGCTGATCGCAATCGGGCTGGGATAGCGGAAGATCACGCAGTACGAGCTGATGAGTAGCGTCAGGATCGTCGCCCCTTCGATGACATGTGCAGCGCCGGCACCCACCAGTCCGGCGCTGAGCGCGGTGTAACTCAGCAACAACGAAAATTCCGAGAGTTGGCCGAGGCGAAATCCAACCTCCCAACTCGCCTTGGACTCTTCGTGCTGCCACTTGAGCAGCCAGGCAAACACAGTCGGCTTGGCGGCGATCAAGACCACACCGAGCAACACCGTGGGTACGATGACCTGCGCCAGTACCGACGGATCAAGGGTTGCGCCAACGGAAAAGAAAAACAGCACCAGAAAGAAGTCTCGCAGGGGGCGCAGGCTTTCGGCGATGTACTGTGAAATCGGACTCGTAGCCAGAGAGACTCCCGCGACAAAAGCACCGATGGCGTAGGACAGTCCCATCAGGTCGGCAAGACTTGCCAGGCCGAGACACCAACCGAGAGTGAGCAGGAAAATGAACTCTCGAAAGTCATCGAACTTGGTCAGCAGTGGCAGGATCACGAATTTGACCGCCGCGAAAGCCAGCGCCATGAGAATGGGTAACGCGACAATGGACTGGCCGAGCGTTGCAAGCGTGACATCAATGGATGAGCCGCTGCCGTTGATCACGATCAACGCAAAGATCGCCAGCAGATCCTGGATCAACAGGAGGCTGACGACGATTTCGCCCACGTGTCGATGGTGCAGAACCGTGGTCGGAAGCAGCTTGATGCCCAGAATCGTGCTGGAAAACGCGCAGGCAATACCTGTGATGGCGGCTTCAACCACGGTGAAGCCGAAGGCCCACATAATGCCGAAACCTATCGCGAAAAATGCCGCGGTCGTGCCGATTGCGGTCAGCATGGTCTCACCGACCATGTTTCGCAGTTTTCGGGGAGGCAGATCCAGTCCGACCAGAAACAGCAGGAAGACGATGCCGAACTCGGCGATTTCAGAAAGCAGTCGAGCGTCCGTCACGAGTTCGTAGCCATACGGCCCGAGCAGAACGCCCAAGGCGATGTATGCAACCAGCAGAGGTTGCCGGGTATAGAGCGCAAGTGTCGCGAGAACGGCGGCCCCGGTGAAAATCAGAAAGAGTGAACCAACGATCGATACCTCGCCATGCACGGCGCGTTACTCCGTTAACGACTTCCCAGGGTGACGATGTGCCACACGCGAGTCCAGGGCAAGAGGTTCGCCCTAGTTATGTCAAAGTTATGTCAAATTGACCCGGAAACCAGACCTGGTCGCGACCAGGCCGACTTCTCTGGACGGTTAGTCGCGGCGCAATTTGCGGTAGAGCGGTTCTGGGTCGCCGACGCTGCCCTGATAGTAATGGGAATAGACGGTCGCGCCTTTCAGCGCAATGGCCACATCCCGTCCATCCGGCAAGACGAAACTGGAGAACCCGCAACGAACCAGGTAGTGAACGAGATCGTGGTGTGTGTCACCCACGGCACGGAGATCACCCTGGTACTTGAACCGCGATCGCAGCAGCGCCGCCAGCGACAAGCCACGTCCATCCTTGAATTCAGGGAAGTGAATCGCAATCAGCGGTGCGCTCAGGAAGTCCGCTGCTGGTTCTGCGTCCACCTGCAACAGCAGGCCCCCTTTACTACCGGCTGCTCGCCAGGCGTCCGGCGCCAGCAGCGCGGTTTGACCGGGCGCAGCTTCCGCTCCGGTCGCCCAGTCGTCAGTGGCGACCGCGCCATTCTTAATCAGCGTTGGCATAGACCTTCTCCTTGAAGCGTGCTATGCCTATGCGGCGATAACAGTGCAGGAACGGCTCCTCCTCGATTCGAAGCGCGGTGTAGGTGTCGAGAATGGTAGCTATGGCATCGGTGACTTCGGCCCGTGAGAACGATGGCCCGACGATTTCTCCCAGGGATGCTGCCTGCCCGGAGTGGCCAGAATGGCCGCCTAGTGAAATCTGATAGAACTCTTCGCCTTTTTTATCGACACCAAGAATGCCGATATGACCAACATGGTGATGGCCACAGGCGTTCATGCAGCCAGAAATGTTGATGTCAAGGTCGCCCAGGTCGTGCTGGTAGTCATAATCATCGAACCTACGCTGGATGGCTTCGGCGACCGGGATCGATTTGGCGTTCGCCAGGGAGCAATAATCGCCACCGGGACAGCAGATGATATTAGTCAACAAACTGGCATTGGTAGCCCCGAGGCCTGCGTCTCTGGCCAGGGCCCAGAGGGCTGGCAAATCGCGTTGACGAACGTCAGGCAGCACGAAGTTCTGCTCGTGACTGATCCGGATCTCGCTGTGTCCAAACCGGTCTGACCAATCTGCAACCTGCTCCATTTGAGTGTCCGTGACATCACCGGGTGGCACCCCGGTTATCTTTGTAGACAGTGTCACGATTGCGTAACCTGGGACCTTATGGGGTTTGACGTTGTGACGCATGAATCGATCGAAGCCAACGTCGGTGAGGCGAGCATGGGCCAGGAGCGGAGTTTGGTCATCAATACTCTCGTAGGCCGGCGGTTCGAACTGGCGTGTTACGCGCAAGACTTCTTCTTCGGTCAGAGTCTGGGCCGAGCCCTGGAGGTGTGTCCATTCCTCGTCAACCTGGCGACGAAACTCAACTGCGCCCAACGCGCGTACCAGAATCTTGATTCGGGCTTTGTACTTGTTGTCGCGACGGCCGTAGCGGTTGTAAACCCGCATGATCGCCTCGAGGTAGGTTAGCAAGTGTTTTACCTGGAGATTGGGCCGGATCAGTTCGCCGATCACAGGGGTGCGACCAAGACCGCCGCCAACGAAAACATCGAAAACGACTTCGCCTGTTGAATCCCGGTTGGCGAGAATGCCAATGTCATGCACGGCGATGGCTGCTCGATCATTGCGCGCACCATTGACGGCGATCTTGAACTTGCGTGGCAGCCAGTCGAATTCCGGGTGTGCAGTGGACCACTGCCGGATGAGCTCGCAATAGGGTCTGGCATCGACGATTTCGTCGGCCGACACACCGGCAAATTCATCGGAGGTGACATTGCGAATACAGTTGCCGCTGGTCTGGATTGCGTGCATCTCGACACTGGCAAGATCAGCCAGAATGTCGGGAACTTCTTCCAGCTCAGGCCAGTTGTACTGCATGTTCTGGCGTGTCGACAGATGACCGTAACCACGGTCGTAGTGGCGGGCAATGTGGGCCAGCATGCGAAGTTGTTTTGACGACAGTGTCCCGTATGGAACCGCCACCCGCAGCATCGGTGCGAGCCGCTGGATATAGAGCCCGTTGCGAAGTCGCAGTTGCAGGAACTCCTGGTCGCTCAGCTCACCTTTAAGGTAACGATCAGTTTGATCACGGTAGTTGGCGACGCGTTCATCGACGAACGCCTGGTCATAAGCATCGTAGCGGTACATGCGAATCCGTAGCTGTGGGCGCGGCGGGAAGATACCAGTACGGACGAAGATTCAAAAATGTTTCCTGCGCCTATGCTTATTCAAGGCGGCATCTGGTCCGGCTCGGGGTGGACTCCCAGTGCCCGGCAGACAACAAATCAGATGTTGCAAGTGAGCGACAGGTAGTGCTCGTGATGAACGCTTTCGGATAAACTCCCGGCCGTTTTCGAAAAACACTTTGACCAGCTACGGGACGACACGACATGAGCGATCACGGACACTCTCACGACCACCCTGCGCCAGACACTGACGTAAACGATGACGATCAACGGGCAGATGCCAAAGGCGCGTTGGTGGTGTTTGTCTGTCTGGTCCTCATGGCAGTCCATTTTGTTTCGGGGTGGACGTTTTCCTAGAGGCTTTGGTCTGTTCGCGGTCGGGAGACCGCCTAGAAGATGCCGACTGTGCGACCCATCGCAGGAGCGCTCTCCCGAGCGCGATTGACCGCAAATCGGAGTTTGGGGTGCAGGAGGTCTCCCGATCGCGAGAATTCCTGATCCGGCGACTGCCCCGATCCCAATACTGACTACCGTCAGTCGGCGAGATTAGGCCGTAACCACCGCCGGGTGACGTCGAGATCCAGGCCGTGTCGGGTGGCGTAGTCCACCAGCTGTTCCTCCGTGATTTTCCCGACGCCAAAATACCTCGCTTCAGGATGACCGATGTAAAACCCGGACACTGCGGCGGCCGGTGTCATCGCCAACTGCTCGGTCAGCGTAATACCCGTTCTGGCGGTGGCGTCCATCATCTCGAAGAGCACACGTTTGTGGGTGTGGTCCGGGCAAGCCGGATAACCCGGCGCAGGGCGTATGCCCTTGTAGGCCTCCTGGATCAGTGCGGTCGTGTCCAGATTTTCATTCGTTGCATAACCCCAATGTTTGCGACGAACTTCCAGATGCAGATATTCAGCAGCAGCTTCTGCCAATCGATCGGCCAGCGCCTTGATCATGATGCTGGAGTAATCATCGTTCGGGTACCCGGCCAGGACCTCCTCTATACCTGACCCGGCCGTGACTGCAAACCCACCAAAGTAGTCGCCTTCAGGCGCGACAAAATCTGCCAGACACCAACTCGGCTGGCCGTCTGGCTTCGGCGTTTGCTGCCGCAAGAAGCCGAGCACCCGCTCGCCGATTTCCGACTGGATACGAATGTCGTCTGAGCCGACACGATTGGCCGGCCACAGGCCATAACAGCCCTTTGCCCGCAGGACACCACCACTGATCAGGGTCTCGAGCATGGCCTTCGCATCGGCAAAGAGATTGCGGGCAGCTTCGCCGACCACCTTGTCATCGAGGATGGCCGGAAATTTCCCCGCCAGCTCCCAGGTCATGAAAAAGGGTGTCCAGTCGATGTATTCGGCCAGGATTGACAGGTCAAAATCGACAGTGTGTACACCGAGTTGATTTGGCTGATGTGGTGTGTGGGCGCCCAGTTTTGGCGCGTTGGCGCGGGCTTGTGCGAGGGTCATGAAGTTGCGAGCCTCGGCACGCGCAGCGGTACGTACTCGAACCTGCACATAGTCGGCACGCACTTCTTCAATGAACGGTGCGCGCTGATCATCCGATTGCAGGCGCGTCGCGACGCCGACTGCACGGGACGCATCGCTGACATAGACGGTTGGACCGTTTGTGTAAGCCGGCTCGATTTTCACTGCCGTATGCGCCTTCGATGTGGTTGCGCCACCAATCAGGAGTGGTACCGTAAAGCCCAGACGCTGCATTTCGCTGGCCACCGTCACCATTTCATCAAGTGAAGGGGTAATAAGACCAGACAGCCCGATGATATCGGCTTTGACTTCTTTTGCCTTGGCCAGGATTGTCTCGGCCGGCACCATCACACCGAGATCGATGACTTCATAGCCGTTGCACTGCAGCACGACTCCGACGATGTTCTTGCCGATGTCATGCACATCACCCTTGACCGTGGCCATGATGATGCGACCCTTGCTGCGGCTGTTGGCGTCCTTCTCTGCTTCGATGTACGGAATCAGGTGTGCGACGGCTTGTTTCATCACCCGCGCGCTCTTGACCACCTGCGGCAGAAACATCTTGCCGCTGCCAAACAGATCGCCGACCTCATTCATGCCGTCCATCAGTGGCCCTTCGATGACCTCGATCGGGCGGGTCACCTGCTGACGCGCCTCTTCGGTGTCAACGACGATGAATTCATTCATGCCTTTCACCAGGGCATGCGCGATTCGTTTTCGAACAGGCCAGGAGCGCCATGCCAATAGCGCCGGGTCGTCGGCTTCCTTTTTCTTGGTGCTGTAACGATCTGCGATAGCGAGCAGTCGTTCGGTGGCGTCAGGTCGACGATTCAGTACCAGATCTTCCACATGCTCGCGCAGTTCCGCAGGTAGATCGTCGTAGATGCCAAGTTGACCGGCGTTGACGAT
>CAMDVY010000117.1 GCA_945878745.1 Klebsiella pneumoniae
ATGCGTTTCAAGGCGGGCGAGGTGGCGTTGACGTACCTGAGCACCGGCCGTCTGCAGAATTGTGTCAATGAGGCATACCTCAAACACAAGAGATGAGGAGATATCTCTGTAGGAGCGGTCTCTGACCGCGATCTGATTCGCGATCAGGAGATCGCTCCTACGGCGTTGGTCATCGTCGGGTTGTAGGAGCGGTCTCTGACCGCGATCCATCTCGCGATCACGAGATTGTTCCCACCGGCATTACGGCATCTTCGTTCTCAATCCTTTGGTAAATGAAGGATCCGCTCCGCGATGATGTTGCGCTGGATGTTCGGTGTACCTCCACCGATCACCACGTTAGGCCAGGAAAGACTCGACTTTGCCCAGCTGCCTTTGTCGACAGCGTTATCCGAGCCGCGCAGGTGCAGGCCAGCCTGACCGGTGAGTGCAACCGCAAAATCATCCATTTCGATTTCAAGGCTGGCTCGGTGCAACTTGTTGACCGAAGTTTCGCTGGTCAGTGGTTCGCCACGGATCTGCTTCGTCAGATAACGCAAGCCGTTGTACTTCATGGCTGCGATTTTCATTTCGAAGGTTGCCAGACGACGCCTCACTGCCGGGTCTTTTCTCGATGGCTTGCCATTCTTGCTGGTGTGTTGCACCAGTTCTTTCAGCGTGTCGAGCTTGTCGAACATCTGGGTGACTTCGCCGATGCTTGATCGTTCGTTGGCCAGTGCGGATACAGTGACTTTCCAGCCATCACCTTCTTGACCCAGCCGGTTGCCGACCGGGACCCGAACGTCCTTGAAGAACACCTCGGCGAAGTGGCGGTCACCGGCCATGTTTTCGATGGGTTTTACTTCCAGTCCGGGACTGTTCATTGGCACCAGCAAGCAGGTAATGCCTTTGTGCTTGCTGTCGGTGTGGAAATCGGTTCGGACCAGCAGGATGATCCACTGCGACCACGGCGCACCGGAGGTCCAGATTTTTTGACCGTTGACGACATAGTCGTCACCTTCCCGTACGGCCTTGCACTGTATGGAGGCAAGGTCCGAGCCGTAGTTGGGCTCGGAGTAGCCAGTGCACCAGATGACCTTGCTGTCGAGAATGTCTGGAATGAATCGCTGCTTCTGCGCTTCAGTACCGTATTGGATGATGCCGGGTCCGACCCAGGCAAGACCCATGAATGAAGTCCCCAGCGGTGGTGCCTTCGCGAGCGACATTTCTTCGCGCAGGATGGCCTGTTCAACGAGTCCGCCGCCACCACCACCGAATTCCTTTGGCCAGGAAAATCCTACCCAGCCCTTGGCGCGTACCTTGCGCAGCCATTCATTGAGAAAGTCCGGTCCACGTTCAGAGCGAGGCGGCAGATTGTCCTTGATGAATGCCCGGACCTCCTGACGGAAGGCTTCTTCTGATGGCGAATAGTCAAAGTCCATTACACACCTCCCAACGTCGCAACACGCTGCAAATGAAATTCTGAGTCACCGTACATCGGTCGTACCCACTTCGAACGCTTCAGGTACAACTGGGCATCATATTCAGCAGTAAAACCGATGGCGCCGTGCAAGCCGATGCAGTCGATGCCAATCTGGGCAAAGGCGTCGGAGGCATAGCCTTTAGCCAGTGAAATGGCTCGCGGCAGTTCTTCCTTGCTGTTGTTCACCGTCCACGCTGCATAATAGAGCAGCGACTTGAAGGACTCGATATCGACAAACATGTCGGCCAACCGGTGTTTGACGCCCTGGTACTTGCCGATCACGTTTTCGAACTGGACACGCTCATTGGCGTACTTGACAGTCATGGCATGCACGGCTTCTGCTGCGCCTACTGCCTCTGCGGTGACTGCGGTTGCGCCGAGATCGGTGAGGTAAGCGAGTTGTTTGCGACTCAGCCGGAACATCATGTCGTCGTCGATGACAACATCATTGAAGGTGACGTTGCCCACCGGCTTGGTGAGATCCATCTGCGGCTGGGCCTGGATGGTGACCTGATCCTTGCTGACGGCAGCCAGATACAACTGGTCGTCCACGCGCACGGCGATCATGAGATAGTCCGCTGACATGGCGTCGGCAACGTAAGGTTTGGTACCACTGATCCGCACGCCCTTTTTCACGGACTTGCCTCTCAGGGAGATGGCATCCGGATGCAGCCAGTGCGGGTCGTCATACAGCGCCAGCGTGCAGATCGCGCCACCAGCGGCCATCACAGGAAGCCACGTCTCGCACTGTTTTTTCTTGCACACCGTCAGGATGGCTTCCACGGTGAGCGCCTGGGAGACGAGAGGTAGGGGACACAGGCCACGTCCAGCTTCTTCAAGCAGGACCGTGAGATCTACCCAGGATAGTCCGAGCCCGCCAAACTTCTCCGGTGTGGTCAGTCCGAGCCAGCCAAGATCGGCTGTTTTTTTTCCAGAGATCGCGGTCGACCTCGCCCTTTTTTGCAACCATTCGGACCTTTGTCAGAGGCAGTTCCTCCTGCATGAATCGTCTGACCTGATCACGCAGCATCTGCTGCTCTTCAGTAAAACCAAAATTCATGAAATCACCCCCCGTTTCAGCCAATCGTCATAGTGCGCGGCGAGATTGATCTCGCCCAGTATCTCCCGAGTATGTTGCCCGACCGTCGGCGCGTCACCCGTCATCGTCAACGGGGTGCCGCCAAACAGCGGTGCCGGTCGTGCTTCGATCAATGGCCCGGCAGATGCGTGTGTGCGCGCACGCAGATTGCCGTTGTGCTGGATCTGTGGATCATCAGCCAGTTCGGCGAGCGTGCGAAACCGTGTAAACGGAACATCTTCACGCTGCATCACTTCAGCCGCGTCGGCAACCGTCATGGTCAGCGCCGCTGGAGCTGCTCGCTCGGCCAGCAGTTCCTGCAGCGCAAGTCGATTCTTCGTGCGCTCGACCAGGCTCGAAAACCGCGGATCTTCGGCAACATCGGCCATATCGAAGGCGCGGCACATGCCAGCGAATTCATCCTGGCTCAGGGTCATGGTGACGCCCCAGCCGTCCGCATGTCTGTGCACTGTGCCTGACGCACCAACCGGTGGTCGCTGATCAACTCCGTCACCCTGCAGAATGATATCGGCCGCCGTGTCTGCCCAGATGAACGCCAGGGCGGTGTCGAGCATCGACAGTTCAATGTGCTGTCCCTTGCCTGACTTTGAACGAGCGAGCAGTGCCGCGGTGATGGCCTGGCAACCGGTCCACGCGGTGAGCTTGTCGAGCAGCAGCATGTTGACCTGCTCGGGCTTTTCGGGGTGTTCACGGTGGATGCGTCCCTGGATGGCGCCAATGCCAGAGTAAGCCTGAATGATCGGGTCATAAGCGCGATCACCGGCTCGAGGACCCGTTTGACCAAAGCCGCTGATGCTCAGATAAACGAGCCCTTTGTTTGTCGTCGAGAGATCGGCATAACCAATGCCCAGACGGTCGACAACACCGGGACGAAAGTTCTGGATGACCACGTCGGCATTGGCGGTGAGCGCGTGGACGATCTGTCGACCTTCGGGTGTGCAGATGTCGGCGGCAATGCTGCGCTTGCCGCGATTGATGACATGAAAGAAGCCGGAATATCCGTTGCGCTGGCTGCCCACGTGGCGCTGGATGTCACCGGCCCCGACACGCTCGATCTTGATGACTTCGGCGCCCTGGTCAGCGAGCAGGGCACCGGTCAGAGGGCCTGATACCACTGCGGAAAGGTCGATGACGCGAAACCCGGACAGTGGTCCCGTCATGTGTGGCTCCTTGTTATATTCTGATAGGCCGACGAAGGCGAATTGCCTGGAGTCAGTCGGTCTGGTCAAGCTGATTGAACCGGCTCGAGAACTTCAATCGTGCCCCATGTCTCGTCAATTCCCCGTCACCAGCAGTCTACGTACAGGACTCAGGAAGGCAAGCCGATGAAGCCGGCGCTGAACATGTCGGGATTGCGAGGTGGAGCACAAAGCGATTCCGTGTGATGTAGCTGTGGGGCTATAGTTATGACAGGAGCTCCTGGCGCCGCACAACTTGAGTACTGAAACCCGCGACATGACTACAGAGGCTGAACTGCAATCCGCGTTGCCTGATGACCTTGAGCTGACGCTCGATGATGTCATCGTGCTCCTGGCGCGAGAAATCGAGCGGCTGAAAGAAGCGCTGACCACCTGGCGGCAGCTGGATCACCCGCGCAAGGACGAGATCATTCGCTGGCACGTTCGTACGCTGGATGAGCGACAGGACAAGCTGGATGATCTTAAAACGATGTTGCTGGCGCGGCGTGAGGCTGATCGAGAAGTTCACTGATCTTTTGGCATGAGCGGTCTCCGACCGCGATTGTCGGGAGCATCGAAGATCGCGATCAGGAGATCGCTCCTACACGCATCGGCATCGAGATTTTGTAGGAACGGTCTCCGTCCGCGATGAGGTACGCGCCTCCGCCGACGATCGATCATAGCCACCGAAGGACGCAGCTCACCACCTCCGCGCCAAAATCTCTCGCATAAACCTCGTTAAGGGTTCCAAGACCACCCGGATTGGCGACGTTCACTTCCACCAGATAGCTGCCGCTGGTGTCGATCGCGGCAAAACCCACGCCTCGGGCCAGCAATCGACGTTTCACCTCTTCGACCACATCGACTTCCCGACCTTGGGGAGCGCCAGGCAGCGCATGCCCACCTGTTGCAAGATTGGCACGCAGGCCATCCCGTGGCACCCGTCGATAGCTGCCAATGATCTGGTTTCCGATCAGCAGTGACCGATGTTCGCCTGCCGAGATGGCCGGCACGTATTGCTGCAGCACAAACCATTCGCCAGCATTGGCCAGCATGGTCATGCGCAACAGATCACCATCGTTGGGCAGCAGTCGATGAACCTCACGGCCGAAGCTGCCGGCGGCGGGTTTGAGAATCCACTCGCCGGTTGACCCGGCGAGGATCCCGGCGAGATCGCCAATGCGGTTGGATGCGTGGGTCTGTGGTAACAGATCCGCCCACATGAGTTTGCCATGCAGAAGCAGATAGGCTTCCGGCGAGTTGATCAGGCGCGCACCGCTATGTGCAAGCAGTTGCATCCGGTCGATGAAGTCACCGTGGTCCCCCAGCCCGAGCGGCCAGACCAGATCCACATCGGTGAGGCAGGTCTTGCCAGCGCAGACCTTGCCCTGGCGCCAGCTCAGCGCGTGGGTTTCGATACACACCTGCCAGCCAGCCTGCGCAAAGACGCGCGGCAGCGTGTGGACGTTGTCGCGAGTGGTCACCTCGGGTCGATCAGACAGGAACAGGACCTTATGCATCAGTTTGAAGCGGGTCTCGCCGAGAGAAATTCCCGGAGTAGAATGCGCTACCCCGGTTGTTTCCCGGATCTTGCGAGCACAGCACTTTGCAGTTGGAAGACCACACCCTACCGGTTGAGCAGATTCCCGACCACTGTCCGATGCCGCTATCGCCCACCGAGCGAGATGCACTCAAGGACGAGATCGCGGCGCGCCTTCGGGAACGCGATGCGGTACTCATCGCTCACTACTATGTCGATGGCGACATCCAGGACCTGGCCGAGGCGACAGGCGGCTTTGTTTCCGATTCACTGGAAATGGCGCGCTTCGGCAAGCGGCACTCCGCCAGTACGCTGGTCGTCTCTGGTGTGCGCTTCATGGGCGAAACCGCCAAGATCCTGTCACCGGAGAAACGGGTGTTCATGCCGACGCTGAAGGCAGAGTGCTCACTGGATCTGGGCTGTCCACCCGATGAGTTCGAGGCGTTTTGCAAGGCCAATCCGGACCGCACGGTCGTGGTCTATGCCAACACCTCGGCGCGGGTGAAGGCGCTGGCGGATTGGGTGGTCACGTCAAGTGTGGCGCTCCCCATCGTCGAGTCGCTGCATGCCAAAGGAGAAAAAATCCTCTGGGCTCCGGATCGACACCTTGGCCGGTACATCCAGCTCAAGACCGGCGCGGACATGCTGCTGTGGCAGGGTGCCTGTGTTGTGCACGACGAATTCAAGACCAAGGGACTCAAGGCCCTCATGAAGGTGTATCCCGATGCCGGCGTGCTGGTGCATCCCGAGTCTCCCGAGGAAGTGATCGCACTGGCCGATGCAGTGGGTTCGACCAGTGGCATTCTCAAGGCCGCGTCCGAGTTGCCGCATCAGACCTTCATCGTTGCCACCGACAAAGGCATGTTCCACAAGCTCAGGCAGATGAATCCCGGCAAACGTTTCATCGAGGCACCGACGGCGGGGGATGGCGCGACCTGCAAAAGCTGCGCGCACTGTCCATGGATGGCGATGAATCATCTGCAGGTGCTGGCGGACGTGTTGCGATCAGAAGCACTGATGCAGGCCAATGAAATCCATGTGGACCCCGAGATCGGCAGGCAAGCCATGGTGCCATTGACGCGGATGCTGGAGTTCAAGGTTTGAACGCCAAACAACCTTGAGTCGACAGAAATCGCAGGAGCGATCTCCTGATCGCGATTGTTGGGATCGTCGAAGATCGCGATCAGGAGATCGCTCCTACAGCTTGGATGGAGCTATCGAAACATTGCCGTCAGCTCTGCTGCGCCTCACGCAGCGATTCGCGCAGGTCCATGATCCGCTGATTGATCTGCGCCAGTAGTCGCTGCTCGGTGCGGCTGATCAGTCGCTGGGCATACTCAAGGTGCTGGATCGCGCGGCTGTAACCCCCATGCAGGGCGAAATATTCTGCGCGTGCACGATGCACACCGATCACATCTCCAGACAGGCCTGCTGTTTCGGCGAGTTCATACCACACGTCGATATCCCGTGGATTGGCCAGACTCTGTCGTTCCAGTACCGCCTGTGCCGCGGCAAACTTTTTCTCTGCAGACAACGCATGTGCATAGAGCATGGAGAGTGGCGCGTTGTCCGGGTTCAGTACCAGGTGATGGCTGAGCAGGTGCGCCGCGTCAGCGGGTTTTTTGCCTTCAATCAATGCTTCAGCGTGGGCGCCGATATAGAGGATTTTTTGCGGATCGCTGCTCAGGAGTGATTCGGTGATCGCCATGGCGGCACCGTGTTGGTCGGTCTTTCCCAGCGCGAGGGCCAGACCATATTCAGAGGCCACATCGTCAGGGTCATCGGCCAGGGCTTTTTCGAACAGGGCGACCGCCTCAATGGGGCTGGCGGCATAGTGAACCTGGGTACGGGCCCGCATGAGCCCGTAGTCAAGTTCGTTGAGGCGGCTGTTAAGCGCAGGTCCTGTGGGTTTCGGGAGCGATTGAACCTGCTGGCGAGTGTCGGAGACACGCGTGTCCGAAAGCGGGTGAGTCAGCAGAAACTCGGGAGGTCGTTCGCTGTATCGATACGTCTGGCCCATGCGTTCAAACATGCGCGGCATGCCGTTCGGATCGAGACCTGCGCGCACCAGTGTATTGATGCCGATACGGTCAGCTTCGGTTTCCCGCGTTCTGCTGTAGCGCAGACTGCGGGCCTGTGCGGCAGCCTGGACACCTGAGATGGCCGCCATGCCGGCGTCTCCGCCACCCATGGCGGCGATGGCGATCGCCGCGATGAGACTGGCGATGGTAGGAATCGTCTGGGCACGCGACTCTTCAACCCCGCGAGCGAAGTGGCGCTGTGACAGGTGGGCCAGCTCATGCGCCATGACGGACGAATATTCATGCACGTCGTGCGCGCTCAGGAACAGGCCAGCGTTCACGCCGACCACCCCGCCCGGCGCTGCAAACGCGTTGATCTCCTTGTTGTCGATCACCACCACCCGCAGGATCGAATCGGCAAGATCGGAGTAACCGGCCAGCTGACTCAGGTGCACGCTGACGTAGTACTTGAGCAGTGTATCGTCCGAGGTTGGGAGGCCCGCATAGATCTGCTTGAGGAAGTCTTCACCGATCTGGCGTTCGAGCTGTGGCGAAATGGTGCTTGAGGAGGCGTCCCCGAGGCTCGGGAGCTGCAATTCTTCACGAGGTTCGAGGCTGACAGCTTCGCTATGCGGCCGTTCAGCCGGCTGACCGCTTCCTGCTAACAGACAACCTGCCAGCAGCACGCCGCACATCCGTATCGGACGGCGGCTGTTCTGGTGCGTGAGCGGAGGTCTGGCTGTGAAATCCAACATATCCGGATCATAGTGAATCAACGAACTGAATGCAGTCTGAATCCGGCTATAATCACGTCGCCATGGATGAAACCGTACTCGACACCAAAGGGCTGACCTGCCCCATGCCGCTGCTCAAGGCCAAGCAGGCGCTCAATGCACTTGC
>CAMDVY010000118.1 GCA_945878745.1 Klebsiella pneumoniae
GTCTGCAGGATGAATGGTGTGCGAGAAGGCGGGCGCGTTCAGTCGATGGTCCGGATCCGTCGTGGAGTAGGCGAGGCCCGGTCCGACCTGTGGACGAGATTCGACGATCGTGATCGCGATTGGCTGCCGGGTCTGACGGACCAGTTGCACTGCGAGACAGCTGCCGCTGTAGCCACCACCGATGATCACCACGTGTTTCGATTTCAATCAGGGCCTCATTCAATACCGGTTCGTGCACAAGCCACTTTGGCTGCTTTCAGGCTAGAATCTGCAGCTCGGTGCTCGGCCATTCAACAGGAGTTTTCGATGAAATCACATGAACTCGACTATGAAATCTTCGGCGACGACATGCAGATTGCCGAGGTTGAACTGGATCCGAATGAAACCGTCATCGCCGAAGCGGGCGCCATGAACTACATGGATTCCGGGATCACATTCGAAGCGCGCATGGGCGATGGCAGTGAAGCGGATAGCGGCCTGATGGGCAAATTGCTGCAGGTCGGCAAGCGGGCGTTGACCGGTGAGTCCATATTCATGACCCATTTCACCAACAAGGGATCGAACAAACAGCGGGTGGCGTTTGCGGCGCCTTACCCAGGCAAGATCATCCCAATCCAGTTGGCTGAAATCGGTGGCAAGTTCATCTGCCAGAAAGATGCATTCCTGTGTGCCGCACTGGGCACCAAGGTGTCCATCCGGTTCAACAAAAAGCTCGGCGCCGGTTTTTTTGGCGGTGAAGGGTTCATTCTCCAGGAGTTGTCCGGTGATGGACTCGCGCTGATTCATGCGGGTGGTACGGTGATCAAGAAGGAACTGCGTGGCAACACGATCCTGGTCGATACCGGCTGCATCGTTGGATTCACGGAAGGGATCGACTACGACATTCAGAGAGCCGGAAATCTCAAATCCATGTTTTTTGGCGGTGAAGGCCTGTTTCTGGCCACACTGCGTGGCACGGGCACCATCTATCTTCAGTCGTTGCCGTTTTCGCGGATGGCCGATCGTATCCTTGCTCATGCGCCATCTGCTGGCGGGAGTGCCAAAGGGGAAGGGTCGGTACTTGGCGGCCTGGGCCGTCTCATCGATGGCAACTGATTCGTTGCTTCAAACAATTTACATCACGCAAATCTCTAGTAAAAGGAGCGCACATGCGCATCGGGATCAGCAACTTTCCAACGTCCTACTCAATCCATCCCACTGATCTCGGACGAGCGCTTGAGGAGCGTGGTTTCGAGTCTTTGTTCGTCGTCGAACATACCCACATCCCTGCATCCCGTGAGACGCCGTATCCCTTGGGCGGTGAGCTGCCCTCAATTTACTGGGAAGCCTATGAACCACTGACGTATCTCGCTCAAGTGGCTGCGGTCACTGAAAAACTGCAAATAGGCACTGGCGTGCTACTGGCTGCCCAGCATCATCCAATCGCGTTGGCCAAGCGGATTGCCTCGCTCGATTCACTGTCAAATGGCCGGGTGCTGTTGGGTGTAGGTGGCGGCTGGCTGGCGGAAGAAATGCGCAATCATGGTTTTGAGTTCAAGGATCGCTGGGCAATCCTTCGAGAACACGTCCTCGCGATGAAAGCCTGCTGGACTCAGAAAGACGCGCAGTTCCATGGCAAGTTCGTGAACTTCGATCCTGTCTGGGTAGAGCCGAAGCCAAGTCGGCGCGGTGGTCCGCCAATCCTGATCGGCGCAACTTCCTCGTGGGCGCTCAAGCGAATTGCCGAGTATGCCGATGGCTGGTATCCGATCGTGATGCCAAATTTTGATGCGCAGCTTGCGGAGCTCAAGCAGCATGTCGAGGCACGAGGTCGGTCGATGCGCGAAATCGATATTACCGTCGTACATCAGCCAGCCGACAAGGCAGCGCTGGCCGCGCTTCGTGACAAGGGGGTCAACAGGGTCGTGCTTTCCTTGCCGACGGTTAGCCGCGATGAAGCCATGAAGGTGCTGGATGCTTATGCACCGATGGTGGAGTGGGCGAAGTCTTTGTAGTTGGAAGAGGCTTGCCTGGCTGGGATCGCGATCAGGAGATCGCTCCTACAAGGGTTGGTGTCGCCACATTGTAGGAGCGGTCTCCCGACCGCGATCCTGAACACCTGTTTGATCGGATGACGGAAACGACCTCAGATCTCAAACACAAGACTGTTGAACACACTCGCCAAACGGTACAGTCGCCATTCGAGTTCATACGCACTGAAGAGGGGAACGCCTTGAGCTACAACAAACCGATACCGCCACGGGGTACGCATACCAAACCGTTCTGGGACGGTGCAAAGGCTGGCAAGCTCATGTTGCCACGTTGTCAGGACTGCAATCGTGTGCATTGGTACCCGAGGCACATCTGCCCGTTTTGCCATTCGACCAATCTCGACTGGATCGAAGCCAGTGGCCGGGGCACGCTGCATACCTATGCCGTTCAGTACATCGGCGCGGGTGGCTGGGCGCAGGAAGTTCCATTCGTCTCCGCCTATGTCGACCTGCAGGAAGGCGATCGTATGCTGACAGTGCTGCGCGGTGTTGATCCGAACAAACCGGAAGACATCCGGATTGGCTCACAGGTCACCGTTGAGTTTGAACAAGCGGACGATGAAACGTTCATTCCCTTTTGGCGTGTGGTGGAGGTTTGACCATGACAGGACCACTGTACAAGGCAGCAGCCATCGTCGGTGCCGCAGAAGCCAATCAGATCGGTTTTCTGCAGACACCCGTCACTTCATTGCAACTGCACATCGAAGCTATTCGCAACGTCTGCGATCAGACGGGGATTCCGATCTCACGCATCGAAGGTGTGTTCTCGACAGGCTGGTCCACAGAATTGTGTGAGCACCTGGGCATTCGTCCGAAGTACATCGACACCACCGCAGTCGGTGGTTGTTCCTTCGAGATGCATGTTCACCATGCGCTGGCTGCGATTTATTCGGGGATCATCGACGTTGCGTTGATCAGTCACGGCGAGAATGGCCATTCCGCACGCAAGGTCGGCAGTGGTGGCACGGTCAGCTATGGCCGTGGAGCGGGGGTGCTGTCACCGGGCAACGAAATGTCCATGGCCTATGGCCTGGTGGGCGCTGCCTCTGGATACGCCCACGCCATGGTGCGCCACATGCATCGATATGGCACCAGGCGAGAAGACTATGCCCACATCGCCAAGGTGGCGCGTGACTGGGCGACACTCAACCCGCGTGCAGCCATGTATTCCAGGGAAAAGCACCCGTTTGGCGGACCGATTACGGTGGAGCAGGTGGAGGCGTCTCGCCTGATTGCCTGGCCTCTGACAATTCTGCACTGCTGCATGGTGACTGATCATGGTGGCGCGGTGCTGGTCTGCAGCCCGAAAGTTGCAGCCAGTCTGCGAACCCGTCCGGTGTGGATTGCCGGTGCTGGCGAAGCCATGGGTCATGGCAACATGCTCGAGATGGAGGATTTCACGAGGACCTCAGCCGCGCAGTCCGCACAAGCCGCCTATACCATGGCCGGCATGGGACCTGCGGACATGGAAATGGCCATGATCTATGACTCGTTCACCATCACCGCGGCCATCACAGCGGAGATGCTGGGTCTGGCTCGTCCTGGTGAGGGCCATCTGCTGTGGAAAGATGGTCGTGCGGCGCCCGGGGGCACCTTTCCGATCAACACCAATGGTGGTGGTCTGTCGTTCAATCACAGCGGGATGTATGGCATGCCGTTGTTGATCGAGGCTTATCGACAGTTGTCGGGTACGGCTGAAGACGGTATTCATGGTGTCAAAGGCAAACAGACCAGTGCACGGACGTGCGTGGTGAATGGCACAGGTGGTGCGCTGTCGACCACTGGTACGCTGGTGCTGATCGCGGACGATTGAGCGTCGCAGGCTGGCCCGCCGTCATGCACAGCACCTGGCCCGCCATCATTGCCCACGCCGACATGGATGCTTTCTATGCGGCGGTGGAGCAGCACGATGATCCATCCCTGCGTGGCAAACCCCTGCTGATCGGGCCACGCAGTCATCGAGGGGTCGTACTGACGGCTAGTTATGAAGCTCGCCCCTTTGGCGTTGGCAGCGCCATGCCGATGGCAGAGGCGCGCCGTCGTTGCCCACAGGCGCTCATCGTGCCGCCACGCTTTGAACGGTACACGCAGGTGTCGGCGATCATCATGAAGATCTTCGATACGTTCTCACCGAAAGTTGAACCACTGAGTCTGGATGAAGCATTCATCGACATGACGGGCAGCACGGATCTCTTCGGGCTGCCCGCGCAGATCGGTCGAAAAATCAAGGATGCCGTCAGGGATGCCACCGGTCTGACCGTGACCGTCGGCATGGCGTCGACCAAACACGTGGCCAAGATTGCGAGCGCCTACCAGAAACCCGATGGGCTTACCGTCGTTGAACACGACCAGACCCGCGCCTGGCTAGCGCCATTGTCCGTGGCCCGCATCTGGGGGGTAGGGCCAAAGATGCAGGAACGGCTGAATCAGTTGGGCTTGCTGACGATCGGCGACATCACGCGCCTGGATCCCGACCATCTGACCAAGAGACTGGGGCGTCAGGGGGAACGATTGTACCGACTCGCCTGCGGAGAAGATCCACGACCCGTCGTGAGTCAACGCCGGGAGCGCAGCATTGGTTCGGAGCGGACGCTTGAATTCGATGTGCGAACGATGCGCGAAATCGAGGTTCACCTGCGGCAGGCCGCTGATCGAGTGAGTGCACGATTGCGTCAACGTAACTATGTGGCCGGTGGTGTTCGCGTCAAGCTCAAGACCACGGCATTTACGCTGCTGTCGAGGCAGATCGTATTGGATCCACCCTCCGACCTCGGCGAGGTGCTCTACATCAATGCCCGAAAACTGGCGCAGCAGTTGTTGCCGGAGGGACCGTTTCGTCTGGTTGGCCTTGCGACCTATGACCTCGGCAAACAAGGGGAGTCACGACAGACGGATCTATTCACGGAGCCGCCTCGTCAGAGCGTGCTGGAAACCACCATCGATGCCGTGAGTCATCGATTTGGACGACATGCCATTCGACGTGCCCGTGACCTGGGTAAATCGCGCACCGTCATGGGTACCGCGCCAACGCTGGATTTTCGGCAAACCGGTAATGAAGACGATGCACTGGACGCACCTCGTGACTGGAGCGAGAGCGAGGATCCGGGAGACGAGTTGCAGGATTGATGTCACTCAACACGCCTTCGCCGTTTTCTGGCCCTATCCAATCACAAGCCCATCACAACCCCATTACAAGCAGGTAGACTCGGATTCGTAACGACATCATGACCGGGGCAGGAGGGGAGATTGGCTACGCAGGTGCGGGATGCCGCGATCGTCGGCATTCATGAATATCCATCACGTGACGTCGAAGGACGAATCAACCCACTGCAAATCAAGGCGGAGAGTGCGGCGCGTGCGCTCGAGGATGCAGGCCTGAGCTGGTCTGATGTGGATGCCATCTATGATGCGGGTGAAGGTGGCGGCGCCATGAGCGGCCTGACGATTGCCGAGTATTTCGGGATCCGTCCGAAGGTCATCGACACCACGGCAGTTGGTGGCAGTTCCTACGAGTACCACGCTGCGCATGCGAAGCGCGACATTGCGGCGGGCAAGGCAGGTGTGGCGCTGCTGACTTACGGATCAACCGCACATAGCGCAGCGCAGCGTATCGGTGTAGGTGGGCGTGGCGGCAGCCGTCACCCGGCGGACAATATGGAAGTGTTCGCCGGACTCACCCTGGTTGCCAACTATGCGATGGTGGCCAATCGGCACATGCATCAGTACGGCACGACCAGTGCGCAGCTTGCGGAGATCCCGGTAGCGACGCGTTACCACGCCATGCGCAACCCCGAGGCTGTCAGGGCCATGCAGGACCTTGAGTTCCTGAATATCCGTGAGACCACGGTGGACGATGTGCTGAACTCGCGCCTGATCGCTGACCCATTGCGATTGCTCGAATGCTGCATGATTTCCGACGGCGGCGGTGCAGTGGTGATCGCAAACCCTGCCATTGCCCGCGATTGCCGCAAGCCGCCGGTATGGATTCTCGGAACTGGCGAAGCCACCCGATATCCGGAAAATGGCGGCGACATCACACACAGCGCAGCGGCACAGTCCGGACCCCTGGCCTTTGGCGAGGCTGGTATCACACCTGCCGAAATCGACGTCGCCATGATCTATGACTCGTTCAGTATCACGGTGCTGACGATCCTTGAGGACCTGGGATTCTGTCCCAAGGGGGAGGGCGGTCGATGGGTCGAAGGGGGGCGGCTTCGGTTTGATCGAACGGGCGGACCTGCACTCAATACCGATGGTGGCGGATTATCGTCCAATCATCCCGGAATGCGCGGGATTTTCCTGCTGATAGAAGCTGCGCGACAGTTGCGTGGGGAGTCTTGTTCACAAGTGATGGATGCGAAGCTGGCCGTTGCCCACGGCAATGGTGGCATGTTGGGTAGCCGTCACTGCGCCGGTACCATCATTCTGGGGAGGGACTGATCATGGTCGATGTTCAGCGTCCATTGCCCGACGTTACCGAAGAAGACACTCACGAATTCTGGGCAGCCACCAGGAGTGGTCGACTTGTCTATCAACAGTGCGCGCAATGCGACGCCGTGGTCTTCTACCCCCGTCGACATTGCACGGGCTGCACGAGTGGCCAGCTTGAATGGAAGACAGCGAAAGGAACAGGGACGATTTATACCTACTCGGTCGTCCGCCAGAGCTATCACCCCTTCTTCCGCTCCCAGGTACCTTACGTGGTCGCCTGGATCGATCTCGACGAAGGACTGCGCCTTGTCTCCAACGTGCTGGGCGTTGCTGCTCCAGATCTCGGCTTGATCGGCAAACGTGTACGGGTTGATTGGGAAACCCATGAATCGGTGTCGATACCCTTGTTTCGTCTGGTTTGAAATTCGTATGCAGACTCCTGCTCCCATTCGAAACACGGACCGGGGACGAGCATTGAAAGGGCTGACTGAACGACAGATTCGTCGCCGGGAGGGCATCCTTGCTACCGCCCGGGAGCTCATCACAAAACATGGTGTTGATGGTGTCACCATGCGTGAGCTGGCTCGGGATAGCGGCGTCACCCCCAAGACCCTGTATTCACTGTTCGAGAACAAAGAGCGGTTGCTGCTGACTGCTGTAGAAGAACGATATCGGTATCTGTATCAGATGATCGATGAAGCCCACTTCGAACATGGTATCGACCGGCTTTTTTACATCATCGAGACCGTGGCCGAAACCACGCGAAAGAATGCGGAGTATGCAAAAGCGCTGGCGCCCATCCTGAGTCAGGATTCCGTTTCGCCCGTTACGGCTATTCGCAAAGCGGCCTATCACCGTGCGGTTCAACAAATCGCGGACGAAGGCGATTTCCAGGATTGGGTGGATGTTGGCCTGATCAACAAGGTGGTCTACCAGCAGATCATCATGGTGGGACAGTCACGCTGGTATGCCCGGGAAGCGGCAAAAAAATCCACCATGGAGATGACCACGCTGGACCTGGCCCTGGTGTTGCGGTCGGTGACTGACGGGTACACGCATGCGCGGACAACCGAAGTGATCAAGGACATACAGGTGAAAGTCGGGAATGCGGCGCGCCGTTGACTTGCTGGCTGCCTGGGTTCACGAGTCAACTGACGACCTTATGGAGGGTGTGTGGAGACCAAGGCGGAAAGCAGCTCGCTCGAGGGGGTTGCGGTGAGTGAGTCGACCGCTAAGCCGCTGTCGCGCCGGACACTCTTCTACTATGGGCTGGCTGACATGCCAATCCAGATGGCGGCCGTTCCGATTGCCGCGTTTGTGCCCAACTACTACGCCCATGACCTGGGCGTCAGCCTCGTCGCTATTGCCTGGGTGACGCTGGCGGCTCGCATCTTCGATATGGTGACCGATCCACTCATGGGGTGGATTTCTGATCGTACCAAAACTCGTTGGGGCCGCCGGCGAATCTGGATGGCTCTCTCGATCCCGCTGCTGTGGATCGCAGTCTACAAGCTGTTTTTTCCCGAACCACCGGTAGACGAATGGTATCTGCTCACGTGGATGATCGTGTTGTGGACTGGCTGGACGATGTTGTTCATACCCTACTACGCGTGGGCGGCTGAAATGTCTGCCGATTATCACGAACGAACCCGCATTACCGGTTGGCGTGCCTGGCTCGGACT
>CAMDVY010000119.1 GCA_945878745.1 Klebsiella pneumoniae
ATCCGCTCGCAGTGCCAACCAGGATCATTCCCGAGCCACTGCCGAGGCCGCCGACAAAACTTGGATCCTTGCGGTCAAAGAAATCGAGACTGGAGAGGATGCCGCTCTTCAATGGTTCGACTTTCGCTTCCCAGGCTCGCTTGCCAGAGTAACGATCGTAAGCTGCGACATATCCATAACCATCTGCGGCATAAATCCTGTCCGCCAGAATCACCGGCCGAAGTCGCAAGTATTTTTTACCCAACCCCTGGCCTATACCGCGTTTCCATTCGGTATCGATCTTTACCTCAGGTTTGGCGATCTTGACCAGTTCTGCCGGTTCCAGCGGGTCTTTTTCATCTTCATCATCAACCCACGGTAACCAGGAAAACCAGGAACACCCACCCAGCAGCGCGATCATCGCGAACAGCAGACCGGCTCTGGCGAACGTCGGGCTATTGGTCATCTTCGGCTTCCGCTGGTGTTTCTGATGCATCCGGTGCGACAACGGGTGCCGCTTCGGCCGCAACGGAGGATTCGGCCTGCGCGACAGGTGCTGTTTCCGACTTAGCTGGATCAGACTCCTGCGCAACCACCGCAGCCTGGTCCTTCGATGAGTCATCCGCAGCCGCGGCTTCCGGCTTCGTGTCGGCAGGCTTGTCAGAACCCGGTGGCACTGCAGAATTGTTGACCTTGGCTTCGAGGAGCGAATCTTTTTGGTCGCCTTCCAGCGTGGCCAACGCCGCCGCGTAAGCTTTGTTCGCTTCCACACGCTCATCCCGGGCCATGTGAATGTCGCCTTTCAGCTCCAGGGCCAACCCTTTGTAACCTTCACCGCTGACCCGATCGAGCAGCTTCAGTGCTTCGTCAGACCGGTCCAGGCCCTGCAGCACGGCTGCCTGACGCAAGATGGCCAGGCTGCGCAGGAGCGGCTCACCCGAACCGTCAATGACTTGTTGCAGCAGTGGTTCAGCTTTTTCCAGCTCGCCGGCTTCCGCCGCCTTGGCAGCCTGCCGAAACAGCACAAGACCGTGATATGCGCTGCCTTTGGCGACTGCCTCAAGCGCCGCCAACGCACTTTCCTGCTTGGCTTCGTCGGCACCGGAATCCAGCCAGGTTTGATAAAGCGCGGACGCTTCAAGCGCCTTGTCCATGGCGTATTTCTGGTACCACTGCCAGCCACCATAACCAGCAGCAACAGCGATCAGGCCAATGAGAAGCCAGGTGCCATACCGCTTCCACCAGTTGCGCAGCGATTCCAGCTGCTCTTCTTCACTCAGGTACTCGGACACGACTTGATTCCTCGAACTATTGGGGGGCGGGCTGGGCCTGCCGGATGCCGCGCGCAACATGCGTGATGAGGGCCTCGGGAGTCAACTCCATTTGCTCGCCATCGCCCACTCGCAGCGGCTTCAGCGTCAACACGCCTCTCGCGACTTCATCAACGCCAATAATGACCGCATAACGGGCACCACTGTCGTCGGCTTTCTTGAATTGGGACTTCAGCTTGGCGCCACCCAGTCCGCTGCGCACACGCAGGCCAGGCAGACCGGCGCGCAATTGGCGGGCAACAGACATCGCCTGGCCGGCCAGCGACGCATCCTGGATGCAGATGAAGACATCGGCACTCTGACCTGCAGCCAATGCTTCCGTTTGCATGACTTCGTGCAGCAGAACCACCCGTTCGACGCCCATGGCAAAGCCCGCAGCAGGTGTCGGTCGACCACCCAGTGTCTCCACCAGACCATCGTAACGGCCACCGGCACAGACGGTTCCCTGCGCTCCCAACCGATCCGTCGTCCACTCAAACACGGTGTGGGTGTAATAGTCCAAGCCTCGAACCAGCGCCGAATTCAGTACAAAGGGAATTTTCAGATCCGTTAACAGACCTTGCAACGCATCGAAACTGGCGCGGCTTTCATGGTCAACGTATTGGGGGAGCTCCGGCGCACCCGCAACGATCTCTCGGGTACGCAGATCCTTGCTGTCGAGGATTCGCAGGGGATTCGTGGTCAGGCGTCGCTGGCTATCGGCGTCCAGTTCGCGCGCAAACGGTGCAAGATAATCCAGCAATGCGCCGCGGTAGGCCAACCGGCTCTCACGTGAACCCAGGGTGTTTACTTCCAGCCGAACGGCATCGGTGATGCCTAGCGCCTGCCAACAGGCATAACTCATATCCAGGAGTTCAAAGTCCACATCCGGCCCCCGGAAGCCAAACGCCTCGGCACCGATCTGAGTGAACTGTCGATAACGCCCTTTCTGGGGGCGTTCGTAGCGGAACATGGGGCCGGTATAAAAAACCCGCTGAACCTGGTTGTAAAGGTAGCCCGCTTCTTCCAGTGCACGAACGCAACCCGCTGTTCCCTCCGGTCGCAGCGTTATACTGTCACCATCACGATCCTGCAGAACGTACATTTCCTTTTCGACGATGTCCGTAGCTTCTCCGACCCCTCGGCTGAACAGCTCGGTGGCTTCCAGCATCGGCATTTGTACTTCCACATAGGCTTATTGCAGGAACACCTGCCGCACGACGTTTTCTACAAAACGAAAGCGGCGCGCTTCAGAGGGAAGTACTACACGCATGCCACGCACTGTCTGCAACATCGAATTATCCGTACCTGGTTCTACTACTCGGGCTTCGGCTCGTCGGCCTGAGCCAAGGGGATTTCGCCCAGCTTGAGGGTGGCAACGTTGTTGCGCATGAAGGGTTGCAGCGCGATGGGTTCGCCGTTCCACTTGAGCGTTGTACCCGGCGCGTTGCCGAGGAGCAGATCGAACGGACCGGTACCGGTGAGCTCCATGGCCCCCCCCGCTCGACCCATATCACTGAACAACATCTTGCCGGTCGTGTCTTTCACACGAACCCAGCAGTCTTCTGCAAAATCCAGACGGATCTGATCAGTGCCACGGTTCAGACGCCGAGGTTTGATCGTCGTCACCGAGTCAGCCGGCACATCGACTGCGCCCACGTTCTGCTCAGCATCTGGATCAACCATTGCTTCGTCTTCAATGGGTATGGGCACGATCAACTCTGCGCCCTGGGAATTGGCCGCAGACTGCGAGCTATTCACAACTTCAGCGCTCGGCGCACCCGATTCTTCCCAGGGACCGGTACCTGTACCTGTACCTGTACCTGGGGCACTATCCCCTCCGGCGTCGTCGGCTGAGGCGAGTGTCGATGCGCTATCGACTACCGCCGGCGGGACTGACGGGTCCCATCGTTCGACCTTCCGGACCCCATCTACCCCGGCTGCCGCGACATCTGTTTCCAATTTGACAGCGTCTTCCATAGAAGCTTCGTCTTCCTGTGCTGCCGTGTCCGGCGACGGCGAATCCAGGAAATACACCACTGTAGCTACCAGGATCATCATCGCCGCAATGGCACCGGCCACTGGCCATAACCAGCGATTAGACCGTAGCGGCTTGGGCACCTTGACGGGTGTTGCAGCCGGGCGCCGATCGCTGTTGAGTGCGGCCACCAGGGGCTCAGGATCCAGGCGCAGCAGCTTGGCGTAGTTGCGGACATAACCGCGAAGAAAGACCGGTTCCGGTTGACGCGCGGTGTCATCGTCTTCAATGGCCACCACGGTTGATTCGAGCAGATTCAACGCCTCGGCGATTTCTCGACGTGATAACCCGAGTGCTTCACGGGCACTGCGCAACACACGCCCTGGTGAATCTGCGCCTACTGGCTGGGGACCGGGCACGATGCTGCTTCCTTCGACTTTGGAAACAGGTTTTTCAGCGCCATGGCCGCGCTTGACACCTGATCCGGATTGTTGGCGGCGGCTCCCAGCTTCATGCCGAGACATAAACTGCGGGCGCTTGGATTGCTGTTCTTCTTGAATTCTTCGTAGCGCTGGAAGGCCAAACCCAGCTCGCCCCGATCAAAGGCCATGTAGCCAAGCTCCAGTGCGCTGACAGCTTGATTTGAATTCAGACTCAGCGCCCGCTCGAAAGCTGCAGCGGCAGCGGCCTGGTCACCTTGCTTGAGCAGCACTAATCCAAGGTTCTCAAAAGCCTGTGGACGGGCCCGATATTCAGTGTCCTTGACGACTTTCTTCAGCTGCGTCGTGGCTTCATCCAGTCGATCACGCCTGAACAGGAACGCGCCGTAATTGTTGAGTGCCTGAGAATCATCAGACTTCAGGCGCAGCGCCTTGCGATAGTAGGTCTCCGCCAGTTCGTATTCTTCTTCTGCTTCATAAGCCACTGCGAAGAGCACGTGCGCTTCCACGGAGCCCGGATCGAAACTGAGGGCCTTTTCCAGGGCACGCTTGGCGTTGGACCAGCTGCCGATACCGATGTAGCCTCTGCCCACAGCGATCTGGGCTTGCGCCCGTTCCGCTTTTGGCGCGGGCTCCGGGAGACCACCGCTGGATTCCGTCACACAGCTGGCCAACAAGAAAACGCTCAACATCCAGAACGCTGGCCTCATGCAAGCTCCTGCAGCGGTAGCCGGGTCGCCTCCGGTTTTTCGCCATCCCGATTCCGATAACGTTCCTGACGACGGGTTCGATCCGTGACCTGGCCAACCAACTGACCACAGGCGGCTGCAATGTCATCACCACGTGTCGTCCGGAGCATCGTGGCGTATCCCTGATTGAGCAGCACAGTCTGAAAACTGCGCACCGATTCCATGTCGGGGCGCTCGAAGCCGGAACCAGGGAAGGGATTGAACGGTATGAGATTGATCTTGCAGCGTATGTCGCGCAAGAGCAATGCCAGTTCATTGGCTTCTCGCAAACTGTCGTTAACGCCGCGCAGCAGTGTGTACTCGATTGTCAGACTGCGCTTTTCGCCGAGCACGCTGAGGTACTCGCGGCAGGCTGTGAGGAGTTCCTTGATCCCGTACTTCTTGTTCAGTGGTACCAGTTGGTCACGAAGCTCATCACGGGGAGCATGCAGGGAAATGGCCAGTGATACATCGGTCATCGCCGCGAGTTTACGGATCCCGGGCACCATGCCGGCAGTACTCACGGTGACCCGACGCTTGGAAATGCCGAAGACCAGGTCGTCCATCAGCAGAGACGTGGTGTCGAGTACGTTGTCAAAGTTGAGCAGCGGCTCACCCATGCCCATGAAAACGATATTGGTCACCGCTTCACCGCGTGTGGCCAGTTCACCGTTGGCAATCAGCACCTGACCAATGATGTCCTCGACGGACAAGTTGCCGTTGAATCCTTGTTTGCCCGTTGCGCAGAACGTGCAATCGAGCATGCAGCCCACTTGCGATGACACACACAGGGTATTGCGTCCGCGATCCGGAATGAGCACGGTTTCGACACAGTTGCCGTTGGTCACTCGCACGACCCACTTGATGGTTCCGTCAACACTGCGCGCAACCGAGTGGATCTCCGGCAAGCGGAAATTCAGTGTTTCCGACAACCAGTCACGCTGTTTGCGCGAGAGGTCCGTCATCGCCTGAACGTCCGTGATGCCCTGGTGGTAGACCCACTTCATCAACTGCCGGGCACGAAATTTCTGGTGCCCGGCTGCAACAAAAAACGCTTCCAGCTTGTCCCTGGTGAACGAATAAAAGCTGGTGGCGCCGTTGCTCATGTTTTCAGCTGCGGGAACAAAGATCGTCAGATGAGAAGAAATACGCGATTTCGCGCGCGGCCGCGGCCGGTGAGTCCGAACCATGCACGGCGTTGGCGTCAATGGACTCGGCAAAGTCTGCGCGAATGGTGCCGGGCTCGGCATCCGCGGGATTGGTTGCACCCATCAACTTGCGATTCACTGCGATGGCATTTTCTCCTTCCAGTACCTGCACGACGACAGGGCCGGAGCGCATGTAATCACACAGCGCCGTAAAGAATTTCTTGCCCTCGTGTTCTGCATAAAAACCTCGCACCTGCGCATCGGTCATCCGCATCATGCGCGCCGCGACGATACGCAGCCCGCCTTTTTCGAAACGAGAATAGATCTCGCCGATGATGTTTCGTTGAACAGCATCAGGCTTGAGGATGGAAAGGGTACGTTCGACGGTCATGTGATCACTCCAGTGCTGAATCCATTGACGAAATGTGCTGCTGCTCGTCCAGAGATCTCCGTCAGATCCGGCAGACACTCGATAAGGGCGCCTATCTCTTTGAATTTATTGAGTTTTTCGGCGTTCGTTCGATTTGGGCGGCGTATTATACGTCAACCCCTTTGGATACCAACGCATTTCACGCAACCGATCTCACCTGGCATGACCCAGGGGCGCCGATTCAGTCAGAGGAAAGTCGCAATCGACCGACCACTTCCGCGACGCGGCGACCGGCGTGGTCAATGTCCTGATCGGTCGTGAAACGACCGACGCTGAAACGGACCGAAGCATGCGCGAGATCAGCCGGCACGCCGATTCCACGCAAAACATAGGATGGTTCGACCGACGCCGACGTGCAGGCAGAACCCGACGACACCGCAAGATCGTCAAGGGCGAGCAACAGCGTTTCACCATCAATACCGCCAAACCCGACATTGACGATACCTGGCAGCCTTGGCGCATTTGCGCCATGCAACACGGTATCGGGCATCTGCAACAAGTGACCCAACAGGCGATTGCGCAACCGCGTCAGCCGCGCATTTTCTTCCACCATGAGTTCACCCATCAGGCGCGCCGCCGTGCCGAGACCAACCACCTGATGCGTAGCCAGCGTGCCAGAACGCATGCCGAACTCATGCCCTCCGCCGTGAATCATCGGCTGCAATCGGACCGGGGGTTCACGGCGAACGTACAGAACGCCCGCCCCTTTTGGGCCATAGATCTTGTGTCCGGAAATCGACAGCAGGTCGATGGGCATCGTGCGAACGTCAATGGCTGCCTTGCCAAAACTCTGCGCTGCGTCGCTATGAAACAGGGTGCCATTGGCACGACAGACGGCGCCAATGCCGGCTATGTCATTGAGCACACCAAGTTCATTGTTGGCGTGCATGATCGAAACGATCAGGGTGTCGGGCCGAAGTGCCGCGGCTACGGCCTGCGGACTGATCGTTCCATCGCCAGCAGGTTTTAGCCACGTCACCTCAAAGCCCTGGGTCTCAAGGTATTTGCAGGTGTCGACGATGGCCTTGTGTTCGATGATGCAGGTGACGATGTGTTTTCGCGACGCGCCTGGGGTAACCCCTTTCAGCGCAAGGTTATCGGATTCGGTGGCACCTGAGGTCCAGATGATCTCACGCGGATCTGCACCGATGAGCCCGGCAACTTCGGCTCGCGCCGTTTCAACGGCTTCTTCTGCGCGCCAGCCATACACATGCGAGCGCGATGCGGGATTACCAAAATTGCCGTTGAACTCGAGACAGGCCGTCATCGCCTGGGCGACCATGGGATCAACAGGTGTGGTGGCTGCATAGTCCAGGTACACGGGATCCGTCATGGTCTTGTGTGGTCTCGTTTGTCAGCTGTCAGAGGTTTCGGGCGCGAATCAGGTCCAGCGCCAACACATCACCACGATGCCGGTGTGCACCAGCACCCGATTGTTGGCCGGCCCGCTCAACCAGACCTGCCAGGGTGATTCCGCGCAGGAAACCATCAATCTGATCCGACAGTTCTGACCACAGATCATGGGTCAGGCACTGGGTCCCTTCCTGGCAATCTGCAGCGCCGTGGCATCGTGTCGCATCAACACCTTCACCCACCGCAACCAGCACGTCAGAAATAGAAACGGCATCGGTCTTGTGGCACAGGACATACCCACCGCCCGGACCACGAACGGATTCAATCAAGCCACCCCGGCGCAGACGGGCAAACAGTTGTTCCAGGTACGCGCCAGGTATGCCCTGACGAGTGGAGACGTCCTGTACGGTGACTGGCCCTGCACTGCCGTTCAGGGCGAGATCGAGCATCGCGGTGACCGCATAACGGCCCTTGGTTGTCAGACGCATCGAACAGGCTGCCCCAGTTAACGATTGAAGTATGCAATACCCGACTAAAACGGTCTACTTTTCGACCGGGTGCATCAAATGAACCCTCACCAGCCCTGGGAATTTTTTGATCGACGGCTGGTGCTAAAGATCATCAGAGTGTTGTGGTCAGGATAGAGTAACGCGCCTTGCCAGCGTACGGAGCGCCGCGATGTTACGGATTGAACACCTCCACCGAACCTATCCGGGTGGCATTCAAGCCCTCCAGGACGTCACTCTCGATATCCCCAAAGGCATGTACGGCCTG
>CAMDVY010000120.1 GCA_945878745.1 Klebsiella pneumoniae
CAGCGCCGGGGATACAGAACAGCGGGGCACGTGTACCGGCACGCAGCATCGCGACCAGATTGGATTCGCCAGTGACATGTGTATCCAGCAGTGGCGCAAGGCCACCAATGGTCGGATGCAGAATGACCTGGGTCGCTTCGATCCTCTGCCTGAAGCGCTGCTCGATCGTCGCCAGCAATTGCACCAGATGGAGCGAATCGCCCCCGAGTGCGAAGAAGTCATCGTCGATGCCGACGTTCGCAACTGAAAGGACAGACTCAAAAGCCAGCTTCAGATCCCAGAGTGTCAGTGACGGCAGTTGATCGGTGTAACCCGAGTCGACTTTTGGATTGGGCGTCGGCAATCGCGAAACATCGATCTTGCCATTGGCGTTTTGGGGAAAGGCAGATACCGCAATGAGCCATTTCGGAACCTTGTACTCAGGCAGCGTGCGTAGCAACTGACTGCGCAGCACATGTGGCTGAAACTCAATTGATGAGTCGCGAAGTACCAGGTAGGCACACAGCGCTGTGGTGGTATCCAGCTGGCGAGGAACCACGATGGCGTCGCCAATGGCGGGCAACGCACGTAACGCCTGTTCGATCTCGCCGGGTTCGACGCGATAGCCGCGCACCTGCACCTGTCGATCAAGCCGACCGAGGAAGTCCAGATCTCCGTCCTTGCGCCACCGGACCATGTCGCCGGTTTTGTACCAGCGCCTGCCCTCATGCTCCACGAACTGACGATGGGTGAGTTCGGGCTGTCCCCAGTAGCCGATGCCCACCTGTGGTCCGGTGATCCAGAGTTCACCGGGAACACCAAACGGAGTGGCACATCCCGTTTCATCAGCGACCCTGAAACCGCTGGTGGCGAAGGGTCGACCAATTGGAATTGCGGTTGTGTGGAGGCCGGTAACAGTCAGCGTGCTCACCCAGATCGTCGTTTCCGTCGGGCCGTAGGCATTGATCAGATGCGTGCCATGCGGGGCGGAAGGGCGGTCACGATCCGCTTGCGCGTTGATGCTGAGGAATCGCTGTGCCTTGTCAGCGGCCAGGGCTTCCCCACCAACGATCCATCGTTTCACGTGGCCCGACAGTTGCAGATCGCACAATGCATGGAAGTACGCTGTGGGCGTGCACAGGGTAGAAATCCGATGACGCTGCAGCGCCTCAAGAAGCTGGGTTGCAGACGGGGGCAGCCTCCCGTCGTGTACGACACAGGTTCCGCCAAGCCAGATCGCTGGTAACAAGCCGGTCAACCATGGATCAAAGGTCGTGGCGTAGAAGTGGAAGATACGTTCACGGGGCTGCAGGTCAGTGTTCTCGATCCAGCTCCGGATCGACGCCGCCAGGGATCGATGGGAAACATGGATTGGTTTGGCGACGCCAGTGCTGCCGGACGTATGAAAGATGTGCGCGCTGGCGTCAGCGTTCGGGTCGCACAACGCCCCTGCAGTAAATCCACTCACCAGTTCGGCATCGAGCGGTTGGAAATTCAAGCCTTCAGTGGGCAGTCCAGGCTCCTGTCCTGGTGTACACAGAACCAGTCGCGCTCCCAATCCAGCACATGTATGCACAACATGGTCTATCGGCGTGGCCGCATGCAACGGCACATAGACCGCCCCGAGGGAAACGATGGCGAGATACGCGGCGGCTACCGTGTTGGACGATGCGGACCACACCACAATGGGTTCGCCGATCTTCACGCCGTGTGTTTGCAGACAGGTCAACCAACGGGATGCCTGCTGGTGAAGTTGTGCATGGGTCAGGATGTCGTTTCCATACACAAGTGCTGTTTCATCTGCGTAGCGAGACATTCCGTCAAGCCATCGAGACATCCACGTGACTCCGACATCCTCGATCCGGGGAGTTTCCATGCGTCGGAAGAACTCCGCTGATGCCGGATCGATGAAGTTCATGTCGCGAACCGTCAATTCCGGATGGCGAGTCAACAGCTCGAGGGTTGTGCGCAAGGCGGAACGAATGCGATCCATGTCCGTGAAAGACAACAGCGGTGTCTTCAAGCCGATGCCGACTCGCAATCGCTCGGGATCATCCGAGCTGGGTGTCCACATGGCGTAGACGGTCTCCGGGTCGCCTGTCGGTTCGGGAATCTCCACGCGATACAGAGATTCGGGCGGTGGTTCGACCCGGTTGACGAGAAACATGTAGTTGGTGGCAACGTGATAGTTGGGCGAATAGGAAGGATTGGCAATCGAGATGCCGGAGGCCTTCATTCGCGCCTTGCCTTCGTGATGTACCGACTGCACCAGATCGGCGAACCTGGCGTCGGGATCGATGTCGATAAAGAACGGCAGCATTCTGGATTTGAACCCGATCAGATCCATCTCTGTGCTGGAGCGTCCATGATGCGGAATGCCGATGACGAAGGATCGCGTACCGCCGTGTTTGAAAACCCAGACGGCGATCACCGCTGTCAGGATGTTCGCCAGCGTGACGTCGACGGTTCGGAAGAGCCAGTCGGGTGATGCTGCGAGATTGATGAGGTCGCGGGTGAGTTCGCGGGAGAAAGTTTCGAATCCACGCACTTTGGAGTTGTCGCCCGGCGGGACCCGAACCCCGAACACCTGGAGCTGCGATTTCAGACCCTCGATACGCTGCATCACGGTCCGCTCAGCCACATCGTCCTCGTGGGCATCATCCCTTGCACGCTCAGCGGCCATGTTGTCTGCCAGGGACGGAAAGGGGCGAGTTGCTGCCGATTCACCATTCGCCAGGCAGCGCATGACCTTCACCATTTCTGTGTACAGCAGGTCAAAAGACCTGCCGTCGCAGACCAGATGGCTCACCGTGATCAGCCAGTAGTACTGCTCATCACCGTCCTGCAGCAACGCCTGCCGGATCAGGAAGTCATCTTTGTGAAATGTCATCCAGCGTGGAAGTGCCCAGGACTCGATGGACTTGCCGAGATGATCGCCGGAAACAAACCGGTCAACCGTTAATGGCTCGTGAGCCTCACCAAATTCCATGGAGGGGATGCCGTCGTCCACCCGCAGTCGAGCGCGTGCCGCATCGACCGCGGCGGCGACGATGTGCCATGCCCGGTCCAGATGTATCGCGAGTGACTGGGGTAAGCGTGTGGCTCTGAAATTGCGCTGCACCGGCACATCCGGTGTCATCTGCTGTTCCAACCAGAAACGATATTGACGGTTTGTCAGATTGGTGGCTTCGTTCGCGTGTCTCGACTCATGGTCGATTCCCGAAGGACTGTCTGTGATTACGGCTGGAGTGGGCACGGGAAAAAAGCCAAATTTGCGCGGTGACGCGCGTAGCTGGAAGATTGCCTGGTTTTATTGTCCCACAGTTTGCGCAGACCTATGAGCGGCCTTGACCGTGGTCACGGTCGTGCGACAACTTCCCTTGCAATCACTCAGGTGACGAAAGGGAAGTTGCGCTTCTTTGTTACGTGATCAAATCCGTGACGTGATCAGATTCGGAATCCGACTTCAATCCAGATCTGCCGCCCACGCAGCACGCGGGAGATCAGGTCGGCTCGCTGCAGTGCTGGATCGCCTGCCGGCAGGCCGTTGCCTGAGCCGGTGAGGGAGCGATCGAACTGGCCGAGCACGACGAGTTTGTCGAACAGGTTCCGGCCAATCAGAGTCATCTGCCATCGCTCATCTGGCGAGTAGAAGCGCAGGCTCCCATCCAGGATCACATAGCTGTCTGCCTTGCTGTCGGGCAGACGGAGCAGGCTGCGGCTATAGGAACCCGAGTAGCGGCTATCCAGGTCCAGGCTCGCTTTCCAGCCCGAAGTACCAATGTCCATGTCATAGGTAAATCCAAGCGTTGCGCTCCATTCGGGAGAGATCGGAACTTTTGTCCCGCCGACGTTTTGTGAAACGAAGCGGCCGGTGGTCGGATTGCGGACCTGGTCACAACCATCCTGGATCGACTGGCCGGCGTAGCAGTTGGTCAGGAACTCGTCGTACTCCGCCAGGTTGTAGTTGACGAAGCCGCGAACGGTCAGGTCGTCCCGAGCTGCCCAGGTGAGCTCGACCTCGACGCCTTCGGTGGAGGCCGCGGCGGCATTCTGGATCCGAAACTGGGTGGTTTCAGTGTCCAGCGAAGTGACCTGCAGATTCTTGTAGTCGAAGAAATAAGCCGTGGCGTTCAACTGTACGGATTCATCGAACCAGCGCGACTTGATACCCACTTCGAACCCGTCTGCCTCTTCGCTCTCGAAGCGGATGTCATCGATGACTGCTCTTGCGGCGAGGGTATGGCTGGCATCGAAGCCACCGGACTTGAAGCCTTCCCGATAGGCGCCAAACACGGTGATGTTCTCAGCCGGGTTCCAGGCCAGTGTCACCTGTGGTGAGAGGTTGTCATCCTTGAACGTGCCTTCGAGAGATTTGGACGACAGAATGCCGGGCACGAAAACATCGAAGAACTCGTGCAGGTGCGGAACGGTGAACACGAAGTCCCGTTCTTCGTCGGTGTAGCGAGCACCGCCTGACAGTTCAATCGTGTCGGTGATATCCCACACCACTTCGCCGTAGGCGGAAAACGTCTGGCTGTCCTCGTTGGCGACCTTGTCCCAGGTCCACTGGCGGCCGTTGCGACTGTCTCTCGGGAAAGGTGCAACACGCGCCGAATTGCGGAAGAACAGATCGTTGTCGGAGTACAGCAGTCCACCCTGGAAGTTCACGGCGGAGTCGAACTGGCTCTGGATCCGCAGCTCCTGGCTCAGACTCTTGTGATCCGTGCGCTCAAAGAACGGCACCTGTCCGTCGCCGGCGAACGTCGCGTTGTCCAGCAGGTCCGAATCGTAGTGGGTGTAACCGGTGACCGACGTCAGCTTGAACTGGTCCAGGTCATATTCGAGCAACAGGGACAGGCGCTCGGCATCGTATTGCATGAAGCTTGCGCCATCGCCGAATTCGGCGGGTTCCCCCACCATCATGCCGGCCGGGATACTGGTTTTGGTTCGCTTGAAGTTCGCTTTGCAATCATCACCGGGTGCCGGCACTCCAAACACACGCTGCGGTTGGCCGCCGGGTCCGAAACAGCCGTCGAGCTGATCATGAAACAGCGGTCCCTCATCTTCGGTGCTGTTGAGGGTGGTCTTGAACTTGGCGGAGAACCGATCGTTGGGTGTCCACACCGCAGTGAAGCGCCCCATGGTTTCTTTCATGCCGGGATAATCCCGATGCCCCTCAGCCCCTGGAATGCTGTAGCCAAGTGGGTCGACACCTGTTTGCGGTTGTGCGGTGTTGGTGATCCAGCCATCCAGCTGCTCGGTTCGCCGTACGGCCATCCGGATGGCGAAGGTATCGGAGAGAGAGGTCGACACTCCCCCTTCGGCAAGGTACTCGCCCGCATCGAACTCGTAACCGACCTTGAAGTTGGCTTCGGTCTCATCGCCAGGGACCGGGTCCTTGGACCGCAGGATGATCAGACCCGAAGTGTTGTTCTTGCCGAAATAGAGCGACTGCGGCCCCTTGAGTACCTCAACCTGTTCGAGGTCGAAGATACCGCCCTGGATCCAGCGGCCACGATCGGAGTGCACGTCGTCAATCAACAAGCCTACGGCAGAGGAAAAACCGGCGCTGCCTGACCCGGTGCCGATACCCCTCAAGGTCACCGTTGCGGCACCACCGGAGGAGCCATAACTCACCAGCAGGTTGGGCACGAGGTCCGACAACTGGTCAAGATTATTCAGGGCGAGTCGTTCGATGGTGTCGCTGGACAGCGCGGTGATGGTCACCGGGGCTTCCTGGAGCGATTCGTCACGTTGTCGCGCTGTCACGACGATTTCTTCGATGACACCACTTGCAGCAAGTACCGGCTCGGGTGTCATCGACACCAGCATCAATCCGGCGGCATAGCCGTAGATGGACTTTTTGACCATGATCATCTCCCCTCAGTTGGTCAGTTAGCTTGGCCTGATGGCCGTGAAATTCAGATTGAGCGCAAGTGTGCCGAGCATGATGCCGGGCTGATGCTCGAAGGTATTTCCGGGCGCATACTCAAGGCTGGTCAATCGATCCAGCAGGCAGTTCCAGGCAATCTGTTGTTCGAGGCGGGAAATCCCTGCGCCCGGGCACACCCTTGGGCCTTGCGAAAACGCCACGTGTCGGGTCACCGCCTTGCGGTCGATATTGAGATCATAAGGACACTCCCACTCATCCGGATCGACATTGCCGGCCGCCCATCGCATGTGCAGCAGTGATCCGGCCGGCACGGGCACGCCCTGGAAGACTTCGTCCTGGGTGGTCGTCCGGCTGGACAGGCCCTGCGTGGGTGAGCGCAGGCGCATCGTTTCTTCGCAAAAACCGCGAATGCGTTCGCGGTCTCGTTTTAGTTCTGCTAACACGTGTGGATGCTCACACAACATCTGCGCCTGTTCTTCCAGAGCGTATTGTGTGGTTTCGAGACCGCCAATCAGCATGGCGTAGACGATGCCGTTGATCTCCATGTCAGTCAGCTTGCGATCCAGCGCCGCGTATTTCACTTCACACAACCAGCTGATCATGTCGTCGGCGGGATTGGCGCGCTTGTGCAGCACTATGTCGCTGACGTACTCCTTGAACCCATCGAGCTCCTTGAACTGGGCATCGAGTTCCTCATGGGTCAATTCGTTGCGATGTCCTCGACCGTGCACAAAGGCGTAGACCTGTGCATTTCCCCAGCGCGCCAGCTGGGGAATGTCACTCTGCGGCAACCCGAGGACACTGGCCATGACACGCTGCGGAAGCGGGCGCGCAAACTCGCCGACAAACTCGACGGTGCCTCGTGCGATCCACTGATCGATCAGTTCGTTGGCATGTTTTTCGATCATGGCGTGGTGGCGACTGGCACCTGGTCCGACCCAGGGATCCGTCAATTCCTGACGATGGGCGCGATAAAGTTCATCCGTCGGCCGGAGTGTAAACATCGATACCATCATGGCGTTGGTATGCGGCTGCTGTTCCGGTGACACCTTGGCGCGGGCCATCTGCTGCATCGCCAGTGACAGCCCGGAAGGGAAGCGCACGTTGTCGCGCACGACCATGGCGATGTCTTCGTACTTGGTGAGTACAAACGCATCGGTGTCCTTTGTGTGTCCGCCACCGGGAATGCGCAATACCGGCGCGTCACGATGCAGAATGGGGTACGCCTCGTACCAGTGCTCCTGTGCACCGGGTGCAAACAGGTCGACGTCGGCAAGAGAAACCGGACACTTCAAGGGGGACCGGCCGTGGTTCGGTGTCTTGGTCATCAAAGCAGCTTCCATGTCATTCTCGTGAATCTGCCAGAGCAGTACGACACTCTGAACAAAACAGTCGTGACTGTTTGTTTCTGGATACTGGCTAGGTAATTCCCGAAAGTAAAGAACCTCAACGCCGAAGTTCGGCGCCTGGCTCCGTTGCAACGTCGGGCAAATAGGGATGTGCGAGAATTTTCAGCGGGTGACGCAGGTGGGTGGACAGAACATGTTGCAGACGTTTCAGCAATTCAAGGTAGATGCCTTTGCGCGGCAGGTTTTCGCTGGGAACCCGGCAGCTGTAGTGCCCCTGGATCACTGGTTGCCGGACGCCGTGATGCAGTCCATCGGGGCGGAGAACAACTTGTCGGAAACGGCGTTTCTGGTGCCTGTGGGAGAGGTGTGGGAGCTGCGCTGGTTTACGCCAACCAGGGAAGTTGATCTGTGCGGCCATGCCACGCTTGCGAGTGCTCATGTGTTGTTTGTACATCTCGGTGTGACACAGCCATCCGTCACGTTCCGGACCAGAAGTGGCGACTTGCATGTGCGTCGAGAGAAAGATGCCTACACCATGGACTTCCCCAGCCGAACTCCCGTTCCGGTGCCGACACCAGCGGCACTGGTGGAAGGTATTGGCTGCAGCCCGTTGGCAGTGCTTGCCGCGGATGACTACATCGCGGTGCTTGCGGATGAAGCAGCCGTGCGAGCCGTCGAACCGGATCACATCGCGCTGATGAAGCTCGATCGTCGTGGTGTCATCGTCACCGCTCCGGGCGACCAGGCTGACTTTGTCAGCCGTTTTTTTGCGCTGAACTGCGGTGTGCCTGAAGAGCCGGTAACCGGTTCGGCGCATTGCTCGCTAACGCCGTATTGGTCAAAACGTCTGGGCCGCGATGTGTTGCAGGCTCGGCAGGTTTCGAAAC
>CAMDVY010000121.1 GCA_945878745.1 Klebsiella pneumoniae
CACCGGACAGACATCCGCTGGACAACGCTCCGAGAGCCGCAATCAACAGGTACCGCCGCATAGTGCTTACTCCGCTTCCAAGTCCGTCTGGTGATCGTCGCTAAGGGCCAGTTGATCACTGGCCTGAGCGATCGCAATACGCGTCAGGAACAGATACTGCTCAATCCGCTCCGACTCTTCCTGCATGCGCGACTGCAGATGCTCAGCCAACGCCACTTCGCGCGCCTGCATCGCCTGTGCGATGCGGGTTCGAAGTGACTCAACCCTGGGCAGATAGGCTTCGGCGCGCATTCCAACGCTGCCGACGTATGCCTGTTCAGCGGTCTGCACACGATCAATACTCACATCCACGTCAGCCAGTGCCTGTACAACTTCCTGCTTCTGCCGCGCCAGACGCCACCGCTGGTCTGGATAATCGTTGGCCAGCTCATAGAAGACGATGCCAAGCAGGCGTTCGACACGTTCGCGAACCTGCCCGGCTTCTGCATCAGTCATCGATTGCGCTTGTCCGAGCATCGCCAGCAGCGACTCGATCCTGTCGCGCTGAACATCGTTGGCCATCGCCAGCATCCAGTCCGAATCCGGCACTGGCTGGTTTGCATCAAGCCACGCCAGTCGCTCATCAATGACGGAAATTTCACTCTCCAGTTCCGCGCGACGCGCCAGAATCTTCTCGTCTACCAGCGCCGTCCTGAGGTTTTGCGTACGTTCAACCTGCTTTACCGAAACTTCAGCAAAAGCATCGAGCGTATCGGGAACTGTGCCGAGCCATGCACTCATGTCAGCGAGTGAACGCCACTCGCGCAGCAGATTGTTCACATCTTCCGCAGCCAGCCATTCGAGCCATTCTTCACGACCGATGTCGTGATCCCATTCCTGGACCAGACCGGCCAGCCCTTTCTCTTCAACGCCTGACGTCGTGACAGCCTGTGCCAGTCGACGTACCCAGGCTTGATCGCCTGCTCTCGCCTGTACACCTTGAAGCACAGCCAGACGCTGCCCATATTCCCGTTCAGCCGATTGGTAGTGCGTCAGCACCCAGCGGGGTTCTGACATACCTTCCAGCGCCATCGGAAAACCCAGGTGCGCGATGGCATTGCTGGTGTGCCACTTCTCTTCCTGCTTCAGTGTCAGCCAGATGCGAGCTGCCAGGTTGTAGTCTTTCTGCTCCATCGCCAGCGTGCCATAGGTTGCCAGCGCCGCATCCCGATACCGACTGCCAGTGGGCAGATCTTCGAGGATGGTCTTGGCATCCTCTGATTCAGCATCGGCTTTCGACAGATGCGCGAGTGCAAGACGTCCACGCTGCTTGAGATCTCGGACCTGAAGATCTTTACCGGGCATGGCTTCGAGCAATCGGAAGATGTCTGACGAGTCATCCAGCTGGTTGCTGTCCCGGAGGGCTACACCGAGATTGAAGAGCGCATAACCACGGAATGGTTCGTCATCATCCATGAGGTCAATGGCTTCGCCTGCCTTGGCAAAGTCGCCACGCTGCAGCGCGAGATCCGCACTCATGTAACTCACCTCCGGGTGAGGCTCCATGCCGAGTGCCGATTGCGCACGATCCACCTTGTCGAGTTCAACGGCCAGTTGATCCCAATCCTGCTGGCGGTGTCGAACACGGGCCATATGAAAGCCGATCCGCATTCGGTCAACGTCCTTGAGTTCGGCTTCCGGCAGAGCAGCAAAGGCCTTGCCGGCGTAATCATAGAGACCGTCTTCGAAGGCCACGCTGCCCTTTGCCAGGGCAAATCGCAGGGGATCATCACCGAGCCGGTTTTGCTGTTCGGCCACCATGACCTCGACCAGGGCGGCGCCATAGTCTTCCTGGTAATAGTCGTACAGCACCGATCTATAAGTGAGTTCATCAACGCTCATGGGATCGCTCGTCCCCATGACGCAGGAAAAAATCAGTTCACATAACAATCGTTTCATGACTTTCCGTAATCACTTGACGACAGTGGCGCGAAACTCCGGTTGGTGTTCAGCTGTGCTGTCGGCAATGTCAAGTTCAATGAAGGTAGGCTCAAACGCTTTCTCGAAGTCGACACTGGTGGCGCGACGATAGTCACGACCATCCGGTCCACGACCGACAAAGAACGCGGTGAGCTGGTTATTGCCCTGTTTGACGTTGCCGAGATAAACACGATCCACACCGCCTCTATGCAGTGCGTCCGCCTGTCGTTCCGTGTACAGGTGATGTGAGACTTCCTTGCCATTAAGTTCAACGGTCACTGAGTCCAGCTGGAAGAATTCGCCAACATCCATGGCGACATAAACAGCCAGTTGTGACGACGCAGGAAACAGCAGTTCCTCTTCAAGAATGACGAGGTCTCGTTTCAGCGTTGCTACATCAAGCTTTATGGACTCGAGTTCTCCTGCCACCGATGGCTCGGTGCCAGCCCCTGCTTCAGCCCCCACTTCAGCCCCCACTCCAGCAAAGACGGAGGTACTCAGTGGAACTGCTAGAGCGAGTGCCAGCGACATCTGACGAAGCAGATTCGTGGCGGTGTTCTGATTGGCAGGTCTATTGTCCATATCCATTTTCTTCCTTAGCTGCCTCGGCATCATTGCAGGCCGTTACAGAATCCCTCTGTATTGACTTGAAAGCTGTGCCCTTGATGTTCCGTTTGTAATCCTGATTTTTGTAAAAAGGTCTTTGACGATTTCGAGTTCACGCTATTCGCGGATCAGCGATTTCACGACTTCCACATACTTCTCTTCGTCGCCTGGTTTGTAGCCGCGATGAACGAAGCGGATTTTTCCGTCGCGATCGACGATGACTGTGCTTGGCATTGCCTTGAGATCGTAGAGTTTGCTGATTTTCTGCTCGGCATCGATGAGTACTGGAAAGGTCACACCGGTTTTGTCGGCTATGGCTCTCGCAGGTGCTGCTTCGCCTTCGACATTGATACCGAGAACGGTGAAGCCTGTGTCCTTGTAGCGCTGATGCAATCGATCAAGTACCGGCATTTCCTGCCGACATGGACCACACCAGCTCGCCCAGAAATTGATGAGAACGACCTGACCACGCAGTTCCGTGAGTCGCAGGTTTGTTCCATCAAGATTGGTCAACGTGAAATCGGGTGCAAAGCCCGTATCGACGGCCGCATTGACAGGCCACGGCGTAAGGCACACCAGTATCGCCAGTATTCCCAGGATTCTTCGCACGCACCCTCCTCATGACTACTCAAACCAGCTGTACTTCGCTCTGCATGTCTGCCGCTTAGTCAAAAGGTTGGCGACAATCCCTGCAGACCGATCGGTAAAACAGTGCGCCGTTGGGACATTCCTGGTGAAGACAACTGCAATGCATCTGCTTGCCTTTCACTCGTTTGAAACCCTTTCAAACCAGCATCCATACCTGATGGACATCCCAAACTACCGGCGTTCACCGTTTGTGCGCATCCTGCGCTAGCGGTCTCCACTCCCTGGGTCACCGATTCGCAACTGTCGCCTTCCTGTCATCAGTCACGAACGTCGCCCACGTTACTTGCACGTCAATTGTAAGAATGCGGCAAGGTTCACATTTCAAGGATAGGCAAGATTTCAGATCCTGCCGGGGAGGCGGTTTGGAGAGCAGAAGTATCTGGGAATGAGGTTGGTGTTACCGACGGTAACCCGTTACGCGATGCAGCCAGACCGCGATGCGATCCGCCACATCGGTTCGGGCATCGGCAGGGTCTGTCAGGTAATGATCGCCGGGAATCAGCTGCAACGCCTTGTCCAGGCTCGCGACGGCGTCGTGGATGGCATGCGCATCCGAGGGAAAAACACCAGTGTCAGCGAGTGATTGAATCACCAGAGTGGGAACCACAATTCGCGCCAGGTGCGCAGCGCCCCGGCAGTCCGAGTTCCGCAGGCTCCACATGGAAAGCCAGGTGCGGCAGGTGTTGGTCAAACCGATTCCACCCGGGCTGAAATTGGCTGCCTTGGGATCACCCCGATAACACACCCCGACAGGTCTGTCCGAGGGATCGAGGGTACCGTCCATCAGGCGCAGATCTGCCCAGGTTCGATAGACGTTGAAGGCGCGATCCACGTATCCACGTGACCGCATGGATTCCAGTTGTGCAAGGCACCAGTCCGTAATGCGCTCGTTGCGTGCGATCTGTGCCGCGCGGTAACGCTCGACAAACTCCGATGCATAAGGAGGGTGATTGTCTTCGCCATACATGTTGAGCGTGGGATCAATGGAGAACGGATCCGACTCGTCGGTGACCGCAGGATCCATCCAGGCCGTCAGTACTTCAGGTCGGCCACCGTGTGCGTTGAGCGAGATGTAGGCATCACAAGCGGGCAGACGCAGAACGGCTTCAGGCAGCCGCAATCCATAGGCCGGCTTGATGCTTGGTTGCGCCGCCTGGGACTGGTAGGCGGCCATCAACGAGCCTCCGCCTGAATTGCCGATCAGCACGACGAAATCCACACCCGCCACGTCTCGCAGCCAGGTCACACCAGCGCCGATATCAATCAGCGCATGTTCGAGCAGAAAAAAAGCTTCGACACCTCGAAACCTCGTATTCCAGCCAAGAAAACCGATACCTCGCGCCGCCAGGTACTCGCCAAGATAGTGTTCACTGAAGTCGACGTTGTAGTGGGTGGCTATGGCCGCCACCGTCGGCCGTTTGCCGGCGGGCCGATGGTAGAGACCCTGACAGGGATTGAAGCCGGCACCGTTGCGCGACGACGTGGCCGAAACCAATGCCACAAATTCACGCTCGATATCAAGGGGCATCACAGAGTCTCTCTATCTGGCGGTTTGAGTCAGCGGTGTCAGGCTATCGGAGTAGAGCATGTGACCTGCCTCGGTAATGATGATGGCGTCCACACCTTCAATGGCGTTGATCAACTTCAGTCCTTTCTCGGGGCCCATCACAAAAACCGTAGTGGAAAGCGCATCGGTCAGCGTGGCATTGGGGCCCATGATCGTCACGCTGAGGCTGCCTCGTGCACTGTTGCCTGTTTCAGGATCAAGGATGTGGTGATAGCGGACGCCGTCCTTCTCGAAATATCGCTCGTAATCCCCCGACGTTGACACCGCCGTGTCGATCAAGGGTAACAACACCGCCACACCATCCTTGTGGCGCGGATCACGTACCCCCACTGTCCATGGCTCGCCTTGTCGATCACCGATGATGCGGCTGTCTCCACCTGCAGAAATACTGGCCATCGTCACGCCAGCCTGCTGCAGCCGCGCGGTCACCTTGTCGACAGCATGTCCTTTGGCGATCCCGCCAAGGTCCACATAGACCTCTGGTTTGGCATAGCGCACGTGAGACCCATCGTCCGAGAGCAGTACGTGGTGGTAGTCGATCGCAGTTATGGCCTTGCGTTCTTCGTCGGTAGGAACCTTTCCCGCGCGATAGTCGTAATAACGACCTACCGATGCGAAGGTGATATCGAACGCTCCATTGGAACGCTCGGACGCTTCGCGAGATCGATCGAGCAGGACCTTCATTTCCGGACTGATCGCGACCCAACCTTTGGCTGCTTCTCGATTCATGCGCGTGAGCTCGCTGTCTTCCTTGTATGGACTGAAGGCGAAATCGATCCGCAGCATCTCTTCCATGGCGCTGGCCAGTAACATGGGACCACGGGTATCCGCGTCATCGAGCCAGAATTCCACATGCACGCGGGTTCCCATGATGGGTTGCGTGTCGCTATGCCAGGCAGCTTCCAATGGCAGGCAGAGCAGGGTCAGCGTTCCGAAGACCACCCCTGACAAGTGCACCGACGCGCGTCGAAGCATATGGATCAAACGAGTTGCGCTGCCAGGCTGCCGATCGCGACGCCGCGACGGCCTTGACGGATTTCATTGCGATCGTGGCCACTGGTCAGGTAGCCAATGGAAATACCGGTTGCCGGATCAACCCAGGCCAGCTGCCCACCCGCGCCATTGTGGCCAAATGACTCCGGTGAGCAGGTTTTACCAAAACCTCTGAATCCACGGTCGTTGTCACCGGCAATGATGATACCCAGACCCCGGTTCGCAAGTTTGCCGGTAAAGGGATCACGCAGCTCACCCGTTCGCACCCGCCGAGCACTCGTGCGCGTTGTTTCCGACCAGACGGAAACCCCATCGAGACCACCATGCAGGAGCGCCTGATAAAACAGCGCTACATCCGCCGCAGTTGCAAAACCTCCACCACCCGGCACGCCGACCGCCCGGTTCACGGGCTTGTTAAAGTTGAGGATCGCTTCTTCAGTGACTTCAGTCACGGGTGGTATTGGCAAACCCATCGCCTTGTATTCTTCAGGCGTCATGCGCTGGCCGACGTGCGTGCATTCCACGGCACGTGCATTGTCGGCCGCACCTTCGAGACCGACGATGAGATCGTTCAAACCCAACGGTTGCGTGACATGTTGGCGCACAAAATCCACGTACCGCATGCCGCTTCGGCGTTCGATGATCTCGGCAATGACCCACATCGTCGACGTGGGATGGTATTCGTACCGGCTGCCGGCCGGCCACGACAAACGCCATTGTCCATAACGCGTCGCACGACGGGCCGGATCGAGCCAATCTTCCGGACGGAACGGAGCGGCCGGAAACCCGGCGGTGTGGGTAAAGAGGTGAGCGACCGTGACATCCTGTTTGCCGTTGGCGGCGAATTCCGGAACGATGTCGGCAACCTTTTCGTTCTCGTCAAGATTGCCAGACTGGAACAGAAGCCACGCCGCCGAAGACGTGATGCCCTTGGTGGCCGAGAACAAACAGAACAGGCTGTTATCGTCACAGCCGCCGAAGTGTTCAAGCACGCCTACCTTGCCGTGCCGGGCAATGGCAATCTGAACCGCCGGCAGGAGACCTACATCCACTTCACGACGGACCCGGGCGAGGAGCTTGTCGACAGCTACCTGATCAAGCCCTATAGCCTGAGCGTCGCTGCGTCGGTTATCTGGGAGTGTCATGGGCTTCTCCTCGTTTTCGGGTGATTCTCGTCTGATTTCAACAACCACCGCATGATGGCCAAAGCGGTTGGGCGGCGCAACGCGGCTCGCTACAATGGCGTTAACCAGCTGGCATGGCGCGAGTACGATGATCGACGCACCTGACCAAGCGCATTCAATTGTTTTCAAAGGACATTCATGGCAACGCATCCCGGTTTCGCGGGCGTCGTAGGCAACACACCGCTGATTCGAATGGAAACCCTCTCCAGGGAAACTGGCTGCGAGATTCTTGGCAAGGCGGAATTCATGAATCCCGGCGGCAGTGTGAAAGACCGTGCAGCCCTATGGATCGTTCGCGAGCACGAGAAAAGTGGCGCGCTGAAAGCCGGTGGCACCGTCGTCGAAGGCACTGCTGGCAATACCGGAATCGGATTGGTCCACGTCTGCAACGCGCGTGGCTACAAGACCGTCATTTATATGCCGGATAACCAGTCAAAGGAAAAGGTCGACATTCTCCGAACGCTGGGGGCCGAAGTGCGGGTCGTGAAGACCGTGCCCTACGCTGACGACATGAACTATCAGAAGCAGGCGGGCCGATATGCGGCCAGTATCGAAGGTGGTGTGTGGGCGAACCAGTTCGACAACACGGCCAATGCACTCGCCCATTATGAATCGACCGGCCCGGAAATCTGGCAACAGACCAACGGCAACCTCCATGCTTTCACCTGCGCGGTAGGTACCGGTGGCACGATCAACGGAATCTCCCGCTATCTCAAGGAGCAGGACCCCACGTGCCAGATCGTACTCGCCGACCCCTTCGGCAGTGCCCTGTTCAACTGGGTATCCACCGGCACCGCAACGATGACGCCGGGACCAAGCATCACCGAAGGCATCGGCAATTCTCGCGTCACGCAGAATCTGGCGGGCGCCCGCATCGACAAAGCCGTGCAAGTGCCCGATAAGGACATGGTACGGCTGGTATACCGCATGTTGCGCGAAGATGGCTGGTTCTTCGGCTCCAGCACCGGCATCAACCTGGGCGCCGCGGTGCAGATTGCCCAGAACCTCGGCCCCGGCCACACCATCGTCACTATCCTTTGCGACGCCGGGCACAAGTATCAATCAACGCTGTTCAACCCAGCATTTCTTGAAGCCAAGGGTTTGACGCAGTACGCCGCGCCTTAGCCGCAATGGCAGACCGG
>CAMDVY010000122.1 GCA_945878745.1 Klebsiella pneumoniae
CACCGGATCCTCGGCACATTGCTGACCTGGATGGCAGAATGTGCCCAACCCGTATTCATCGTCGCCACGTCCAACGATATCGGTGGGCTGCCGCCTGAACTGGTTCGCAAAGGACGCTTTGATGAGATCTTCTTCGTTGATCTGCCGGATGAAAAAGTTCGTGCCGACATCTTCAGGATTCACCTCAATAGAAGACAATTGGACCCTGGTCGATTTGATCTTGAGACCCTTGCTCATGCCGCAGATGGATTTACCGGCGCAGAAATCGAACAGGTAGTCGTCTCGGCTCGTTACGGAGCAGCATCACGCGGTCAGGAGGTGGGTGATGCCGATCTGCTGCAAGCCGTTGAAAAGACCTATCCATTGTCCGTGTTACACGCGGAGGCCATCAACTCCCTGCGTGAGTGGGCAAACGGACGCACCGTGCTCGCCTGACGGATTCTTCAATCTGCTACTGCGAGGGCCTTGAATCCCGCTTGACAAAGCATCAACGCGGCAAGCGCCCGTTGCGCTTCGTTGCCTCCCACGACGAAGTGTTGCTGGCCACGACCAAAGCGGTGCAGCTGTTGTCGCAAGGTCTCCGTCGAGACATTGATGGCGTCTACAACCGGCTGCAGTCCGATATTGACCAGCAGGCCGCGACCTGGTCGATTGGTGTACTCAACCAGACTCTTGAGTAACAAGTCATTGAACAGTGGTCGAGGTAGTGCCAGAGCACTGCCATGTTCGAGCATGGTGACCGTCGCATTCCGTCCTAGCCCAGTCACCAACGCGTCTTCACCAAAAAAATCTCCGGGGCTCAAGTAGGCCAGCGTTCTTCGTCCGCGGTGTACCACAGCGTGGCCATCGGCCAGCACGAAGCAACAGTCGGCTGATTCTCCCTGGCGCACAACTACCGCACCTTTTTCATAGGTCCTTGGCGACAGACCGACCAGCAGCGTTTGCCACTCCTGCGTGGTCAGGAGTTGCATCATGGGCGAGCCAAGAAACCGGGCCTCCCATGATTCACGGACGTCGCTGACACCAGGTGCTCTGTCCAGGTCAAACAGAAAGGCAATCCGGTCCCAATCGACCTGCAACAAGCGGGTGACTTCACAGGTACGAATAGATCCAACGCCAGGATAGAGGCGCTCCGCCGCCCGCTTGCTGCGATGATCGAAAACCGCTTGTGGCTGTGTCGTTCGCACACAACCTGCGACCAGATAGAATCGACCCGGCAGTTGGCGCCGCTGCGCGAGCACACACCGATCCGCAGCAACGACAAATTCGCGAGAGTGTTTTAGCACCGTCGCCAGCACGTCGCGCTCGGCAAGACGGAAATCACTGAAACGACGAAGATCTTCCACATTCATGTGGAAATCCTGCGCCGAACAGAATCAGAGGTAGAGCGACCAGGCGCACGTGTCGTGTGAGCCGACTACCTTTGTTCGCGTGCGATTGCTCGATAGCCGATGTCGCGTCGGTAGTGCGCGTTATCGAATCTGATTTGCGCAACTCCCGCATAGGCCTGCGCCTGAGCCGCTCGTACAGAGTCGCCTAGGCCAACAACACACAGCACCCGACCCCCGCCGGTGACCACTTCGCCGGCGGACATCCGGGTTCCGGCATGAAACACTTTGGCACCAGTACCGTCGACACGATCAAGCCCGGCGATGGGATCTCCCGAACGATAGGCGCCGGGATAACCGCCAGCGGCCATCACCACCCCAACCGCTGCGCGCGTATCAAAGTCGAGGGTCATTCCTGTCAGTCGTTGATCGACTGCTGCACCGCATACCTCCACAAGGTCCGTGCGCAGTCTGGTCAGAACCGGCTGAGCTTCCGGATCACCAAATCGGCAATTGAATTCGACCACCCGCGGATTGCCGTCTGCGTCGATCATCAATCCGGCATAGAGAAAACCCGTAAACGGCGAACCCTCAGCAGCCATTCCACGAAGGGTAGGCAGAATGATCCGCTCCATGGCGCGCTGATGGACCAAGGCATCCACCACCGGTGCAGGGCTATAGGCACCCATGCCACCAGTATTTGGGCCGCGGTCACCATCATCGACCGTCTTGTGATCCTGGGAACTGGCAAAAGGCAGCGCCGTCACGCCATCACAGATACAGATGAAGCTGGCTTCTTCGCCAACCATGAATTCTTCGATGACCAGACGAACCGAGCCATCCGGTTGTCCCTCGGCAAAGACGTCATCAACGGCTGCGTGCGCTTCAAGAAGCGTCGTTGCGACCACCACACCTTTGCCCGCTGCGAGCCCATCTGCCTTGATGACGATGGGCGCACCTCTTTCGTCAATCCACGCATGCGCTGCCACTGGTTCTGCAAAGGCTCGCCAATCCGCCGTCGGTATCGAGTGTCGGGTAAGAAAAGACTTGGCGAACGACTTCGAACTTTCCAGCCGGGCAGCACGCTGCGTCGGACCGAAGCATCGTAATCCGGCTTCAACAAAGCGGTCCACGACCCCGGCCGCCAGCGGAATTTCGGGGCCGACGATGGTGAGGTCAATCTTCTCCGCCAGGGCTAACGCGACCAGTTCATCAATTGCGTCTACAGCTACGGGTACGTTGCGGACTCCGGGTTCCATCGCTGTACCCGCGTTACCCGGTGCGACCAGAACAATATCCACCTGCGGACTCTGTGCCGCTTTCCACGCCAGCGCATGCTCACGCCCGCCAGATCCGATCACGAGAATTTTCATAGGCAAAATGTGCCCTCAGCGATTGGGTACACGTTCAGTGCCGAAAGTGACGCACGCCGGTAAAGACCATGGCCATACCATGCTCATCAGCTGCAGCGATGACTTCCGCATCTCGCATCGACCCGCCCGGTTGGATCACAGCGGTTATTCCGGCTGCGGCAGCGGCATCGATTCCATCCCGGAACGGAAAGAACGCGTCCGAGGCCATTACCGAACCGTGGACTTCAAGACCTTCTTCCTGAGCCTTGAGCGCCGCAATCTTCGCACTGACCACTCGACTCATCTGTCCCGCGCCAACGCCGATGGTCTGTTTGTCCCTGGCATAAACGATGGCATTGGATTTGACAAACCAGCCAACGCGCCAGGCAAATTCGAGATCCGCCATTTCGCCGGCCGATGGTGAACGCTGGCTGACCACCTGCAAGCCGTCTGCGCTGATACATAGTTCATCGGCCTCCTGTACCAGGAGCCCACCACCCACTCTCTTGTAGTCACGCCCGCGTTTAGTACCCTGCCAGTTTCCACACGCCAGCAATCGCACGTTCTTCTTGGCTCGTGCGACGATAACTGCATCCTCATGGACGACTGGGGCAATCACCACCTCGACAAATTGTCGTTCCAGAATCACCGACAACGTCGCGCCATCAAGTGGCTGGTTAAACGCAATGATGCCGCCAAACGCAGAGGTGGGATCAGTCGCGTATGCCCGTTCATAGGCATCGAGTGGTGACTTGCCAATAGCAACACCACAGGGATTGGCATGTTTGACGATGACACACGCGCATTCCGTAAAGACCTTGACGCACTCCAGCGCCGCATCTGCATCGGCGACATTGTTGTACGAAAGTTCCTTTCCTTGCAGTTGCACAAGGGTGGCAACCGTTCCGGCGGGTGCATTCACTTCCCGATAAAATGCGCCAGCCTGATGCGGATTCTCGCCATATCGCATTTCCTGCAACTTGTTCCAGGTGAGGGTGATCGACTCCGGGAACCGTTCATCACTACTTAAATAGTTCGAGACCACAGCATCATATTGGGCAGTGTGCCGGAACGCCTTTGCCGCAAAAATACGACGAGTTTCCTGGTCGATGCCAGCACCGGACACCATCGATAGAACCTTCGCATAGTCGTTGGGATCGACAACAACCAGCACATCACGGTGGTTCTTGGCGGCAGATCGGACCATCGCCGGACCACCGATGTCGATATTCTCGATGGCGAGTTCGTCGGTAACATCCGCGCGGGCAATGGTCTGCGCAAACGGATACAGGTTGACGACCACGAGATCAATCGGTGCAATCTGATTGGCCTCCATCACGTGTGCGTCGAGATGACGACGGCCGAGGATGCCACCATGGATCTTTGGATGCAGCGTCTTTACCCGGCCATCCATCATTTCCGGAAAACCGGTGTGGTCGGCCACTTCGCGAACAGACAACCCAGCCTCGATCAGTACACGATGAGTACCGCCTGTACTGAGCAATTCGACACCGGCCGCGGCCAGTCCGCGTGCCAGGTCGACTATTCCAGCCTTATCGGAAACACTCAGCAGCGCACGACGTGGCTTCACTCGGTGATCTCCCGTTCGATCATTTGTTGTAAAAACAGGCGTTGAGAACGAGCGGACTCCACGGCATTGAAGCCTGCGATGTACTCCTCCAATCGAAGGTTGCGCAGGTAGGCAATCACGTGCTTTCGGACCAGCCGATAGCCATCCTCTTCCACATAAAACTCATGCATCAAGTCGAGATGCTCGAGCATGATTTCGCATTGACGACGACGGGTCGGCACCGGCTGACCAGCGAGCACGCCAGGCAACCATGGCGCACCGACCGCACTTCGACCAATCATCACTCCACTGGCACCAGTGGTGAGCAGCACCTGGCGCATCTTGTCGAAGCTTCCGATGTCACCATTGGCAATCACTGGAATGCGGAGGTCAGCTCGTATGCAGCCTATGGTTTCGTATTCCGCCTCACCAAGGAATCGACAGGCGCGGGTGCGGCCATGGACGACCAGACTCTGTGCGCCTGCCTGTTCCGCGATTCTGGCAACCAGCAGCCCATTGCGATCGTCAGGGCGCAAGCCAGTGCGAATCTTCGCCGTCACAGGCACTGCGACAGCAGCCACCACGGCTTCGATGATTCGACCAACCAGTTGCGGATCACCCAGCAACGCTGAGCCCGCAGCCCGATTACAGACTTTCTTGGCCGGACAGCCAAAATTGAGGTCGATGATTTCTGCGCCTTCATCGACCTGCCGACGCGCCGCGCGGGCCAGCACTTCGGGTTCGCTGCCCGCCAGCTGGATGACACACGGACCGGCATCTGCCGCATGTCGACGCCGTTGGGTCGACTTCGGGGTATTCCAGAGGTTTTCGGCCGCCGCAGTCATTTCACCGGTTGTCAGTCCGCCGCCCAGCGCCCAGACCATGCGCCGCATGGGATAGTCGGTATAACCGGCCATCGGCGCGAGCAATACGGGGTTACGAAGCCTGACAGCACCTATATTCACAGCAGTTGGGGTTACCAGTTGAGGCGCGCATTGTAGTGGGCGGCGCTGCTTTTGCCATGCCGCCGTCAAAACGTCGGCGTGGCGGCTACTTCAAAGTAATCTCATAGCTATAGGCGAGCGTGCCAGGATCGGTCACTTCCAGGGAGATTCGCACCGGGGTCTTTCTGGGAATCGACGTCGCATCCTTCATATCGCCGCCCAGGTACTGAGTTGGTGTAAATCTCTTCCACGCAACACGATCCCCTGCGGGGGTACTGAACGTGATTTCGATATCCGGGAATGCCTGGTCGAAGGTACCGGAATTCACCAGGAGAAGATCGATCTGGCGGACTTCCGGACGTTCCGGATGGGCACGGACGACCACGTTGGTCAGCAACAACTGCGTCAGATCACGCAGCGGTTCCAGTTTGCATCCCGCAATCTTGCAGACTTGCTCGGGGAGCCATCGTTTTTCAGGATCTGAAATCCACGACGGCAGCAGGTACCAAACGACCTGGACTGCGATCAGCACGAAGGCGAAGGCGATAACGGCCCCACGCCACCTTTGAAAACGGGATCGTGGCGGCACTTCCAGAACTACCGATGCCCGGTCGCCGGCAATGCGAGGTGGCATCGATGGTGATGCGGTGCCCGGGTCGCTGATCGGCCGCTTCGGCAATTTCGTCTTTGGCCGTTCAGATGGCGCTGCGTATTCGACCTCAGGGTCCGGTTGATCTGCACGAGGACCCTCGCTCGTATCCGGCACTACCGCTTCGGCGAACTTCGCGATCTCAACCGGCTCCGCTATCGACTCTTCCTGTGCCGTCTCGTAGGAGAGTCGATCAAACGGATCAAAAGGCAACTGGACTTCAATGATCTCAAGTTCAGGCTGGACCGGAGTACTTGGCAGGTCTGCCTCATTCGACATGCTATCCCGGTGATCTGTCTCGGCTTCAACCAGGCCGTCATCAACTTCGAAGACTTGCTCAATGATCTCGACAGATTGGGGAACATCAACTTCAGGACTGAAGTCGTTCAACAGATCACTCGAGCCGGTCGAATCGACAATTTCCTCAAGCGGAGCCGCGGACTGCGCAGCTGCAGGCACCCTGATTTCTTCGAGTTCGAATTCGTCTATCTCGCCGAGCAACTGGTCGATGGACTGATTCGGGTTGGCAATTGCCACATCCTGTTCCAGATCCCACTGCAGATGATCGCTACCAACAAACACTGTCAGGCAAGCACCGCATCGCACGCGGCCCTTGGCCACCTGCAGCTGGGCTTCCGAAACTCGAAATCGAGTGCTGCAGTGCGGGCAACGGGTCACCAGCGGTTCGAGGTCTTCCATGGATTCCGTCATGCTCGTCGTCCAATCAGCAACAGCCATCCCTGGTCATCGACGATGTTCTGGAAGTCGATTTCCGGATAGGCCACAAGCAGCGCAGAACGTTGTGTTGCCAGAACGCCAGAGAGCACCATCGTTCCACCAGCCGCCACAGCGGTGGCAAGAGTCGGCGCCAGCTCAATCAGCGGCTGCAGAAGGATATTGGCGATCACGATGTCGTAGCCGCCCGCCAAATTCGTGAATGCATCCGTGGGCAGCGTTGTCAGAACACTCGCTGATACCGCATTGTGATCAGCATTTTCACGGGTTGCCTGCACCGCTTGAAGATCGATATCCACACACGTGACATGCGCCGCGCCAAGCAAGGCCATGCTTATTCCCAGCACACCAGAACCACAGCCGAAATCCAGTGTTCGCAGCCCATCGAACTCTTGCTTCGATATCCATTCCAGACACATACGCGTTGTTGGGTGAGAACCGCTGCCAAAGGCAAGGCCAGGATCCAACTCTACGGTCTTGACACTTTCATCGAGGGGCGAACCACGTGGGGCAAGTCGCAATCGACCGTTGAATACGTGGTCAACCGCATATTGTCTGAACGCTTGCGCCCAGTCGCTGTCCACGAGGGGAACAGGCGCCGTCATCGAGGCAGATGCTTCAAGCTCAGACACCGAATCGGCAAGCACCTGCCAGTCGACTGGAGAATCGAACAAACCCTCAACCCGACACTGCTGCCACAGCGGTGCATCCGCACCGTGCCTGGCAAACAGCTCCTCATCGTCTGCAGCTTGTAACGTCACACTCACCGCACCGAACTGGAGTAGCAGATCTTCGATCGGCTCGGTGGCCGCTGTGGGTACCGTCACGGAAAAACGAGTCCAGGCTGGCATGTTCCGGACGCCCGCGCCTAACAATTGCTGGCCGAAAGTGTTCGGCCGCAAACAGCCTCGCACATCCCAGTGCCATCTCCCCCGTCCATCGTGTGACGAGTCATTCAAGCCTCAAGCATTCTGATGGCAGCATCCACCGCCAGTTCATAACCGATCGCGCCCAGCCCGATGATCACGCCACGCGCAATATCACGCAGGTAGGACTCGTGGCGAAAGGCTTCACGCGCATAGACATTGGACAAGTGCACTTCGATGAACGGCACACTCACCGACAGGAACGCGTCACGCAGCGCCACGCTGGTATGTGTGAAAGCACCTGGATTGATAACGATGCAGCCAGTCCCGTTGAGTTTGGCAGCATGTATGGCGTCGATCAGCACGTGTTCCGCATTACTCTGCAGCGCCGTCAGTTCATGGCCTCGCAGGCCTGCCTGTGCCACCAGCCTGGCATTGATATCCGACAATCGGTCGTGTCCGTAGACCTCCGGCTCCCGAGTACCCAGGAGATTCAGATTCGGACCGTGCAGGACCAGGATCCTTGCCATGGCGCATACCGCGTGCGTTTTGGGCCGGACATCTTACCGGAGTCAGGCAGATTCAAGGAACCCGCCGGACTTTTCAGATCTTTTCAGGCCTTTTCAGATTGGGGCCACGTTGGCAGAGTCGC
>CAMDVY010000123.1 GCA_945878745.1 Klebsiella pneumoniae
TCAGCAGAGATCGAGCTGGCCCAGTACAAACTGCATCGGAATGATCCCAACGATGCGGGTTATCGTGTTTTTCTGGACCGTGTTGCACAGCCCTTGTTGACGCGCTTGTCGGCAGGCAGTCGAGGCTTGGACTTCGGTTGCGGTCCCGGTCCAGTGCTGGCGGCCATGCTCCGTGACGCGGGACACAACGTTGCGCTCTTTGATCCGTTTTTCTATCCGGACCGAGACGTGCTGAATGACACGTATGACTTCATCACCTGTACGGAGGTTGCCGAGCACTTCCATCGTCCTGCACAGGCATTCAACCAGCTGGATGGAATGCTGAAACCGGGTGGGTGGCTCGCCGTGATGACCACATTGCAGGTCGACGATGCCGGATTTGCCAATTGGTACTATCGTCGTGATCCCACCCACGTGGTGTTCTATCGTCAAGTCACGCTGCAAACCATCGCGCGACGATTTGGCTTGGACTACGTGTATGCAGGACAAAACGCATCCCTGATGTACAAACCTCTCCGATCCCCCGGGACCATCGGCGTTAACGTATGATCGGGGAAATCAGCACGATTGCAGGAGCACGCACATGGCAGCACACGGTTTGAGGAATCTGGGGCGTTCTGGTCTTCGAGTGTCACCGCTCTGTCTGGGTGCCATGAACTTTGGGAATGATGCGTTCGGGTGCGATGAGGCTACCTCGATCTCGATCACTCACGCCTACCTTGATGCTGGGCACAATTTCATTGACACCGCCAATGTGTACTCCGCCACACGATCGGAGTCGATCATTGGCAAGGCGCTGAAAGGTCGTCGTGACGCGGTAGTGATCGCAACCAAGGCCGCTTCACCTCTCGGCCCCGGGCCGTTTGATTCCGGCACCAGTCGCAAGCATGTGGTCAAAGCGTGCAACGACAGTCTGCGTCGTCTGGACACGGACTATATCGATCTATACCAGATGCATCGGTATGACGAGACGACGCCACTGGAGGAGACACTCAGCACGCTCAATGACCTCGTACGACAAGGCAAGGTACGTTATATCGGTGTCTCGAACTGGACGGCTTCGCAGATCGTCGAAGCCTGCGGGATCATCGGTGCAAAGGGCTGGGAGCCATTGGTCAGCCTGCAACCGCAATACAACATTCTGACCCGCGATATTGAAGTGGAAATCTTGCCGGCTTGTCAGAAATTTGGTCTCGGGATCATTCCCTGGAGTCCGCTGGCGAGTGGCATGCTGACCGGCAAGTACAAACCTGGCGAAGAGCCCGAGCAGGGTTCACGGTTTGCCGCACCGGGTCCATTTCAACAGATCTGGCGTACACGGTCCTTGAGTGAGCGCAATCATGCCGTGGTTGCCGTCGTCCTCGAAGAAGCGGCCAAACTGGGTGTGTCACCCATTGAGTTTTCACTGGCGTGGAATCTGGCGCGTCCCGGGGTGGTCGCGCCGATCATCGGACCGAAGAGTGTCGCGCAGTTGCATGCGAATCTGGTCGCCCTTGATGTGAACCTGCCGGTTGATGCCATCGAGCGGATCGATGCCGTTAGTGAACCGCATCTGCCATATCCTCATGACTTTCTGCGCATGGCGCGTCAGATGTCCGCCATGATGGTGGCTCAGAACAAAGTGGCCGGGCGTTAGGGTCGGGTCGGGATCGCGATCAGGAGATCGCTCCTACAGGCGGCGGTAGCAGGGTCTCAATCAGGTCACAGACCTGATTCGCCCATCGGGTGATCTCGGCTTCATCAGCAGTCCTTGAGGTTACTCGTTCAGCCACGCTTGCGACCAGTGTGATGACGACCTCCGCTGTTTTGTCCGCCCGGCGGTTGGTGAGTTTGAAACCGGAGGTCAGGAACGTCCTGACCCGCTCGAACGCAACGTGCTCGATCTCCTTGAACTCAGGCGCATCTGCAAACAGGACATCCATACGGGCGAGCGCCGACCTCAATGGTGCCTCGGCAGCCTCCGTGGCAAAAAAGACAAGAATGCCTCTGCGTAATCGTTGCCGTGGCGTATTGCTGCTCGCCTGCAGCGCATCCCGGAGCTGGTTCAGTGTGGTCTGCGCTTCCCGAACATGCAGCTGGAGCAACAGCGCCGACTTGTTGGGATAGTACTGGTACAGCGAGCCGATACTGACTCCCGCACGCGCGGCGACATGGTTGGTGGTAAATCCGTGCGCGCCACGTTCGATCAAAACACGAGCAGCCGCTTCGAGGATCACGTCCTTGGTCGCCTGCGAGCGCGCCTGGCGAGGAATTTTCCTGGGAATTGACACTTTTCGTTGTGGTGATGCGGGCATGTGGAATGCGAGTACCCTAAAGCGAGCAATTGCTCGAATATTACTCGGACTCAATACGGATCTACAACATGACATCCCATCACTCTGCAATTCCGGATCGAAAAGTGACCAAAGTGCTCGAGCGGTTGCACGAAGAAGCAACCCGGCAGGAACGGCTGCTGCCACTGCGATTCTTCGATCAGTTGCCTCGACTGATTTCTCGCAAAGGGATCAACTGGTCCGCATTGAACGGGAGGCTCGATGATGCCTTCATCTGTCTTGACCGAAATCAGGGAGAGTTCTGTTACACGCTGATTCGAGCAATGAACGCGCGCACGGTGGTGGAGTTTGGTACGTCGTTCGGTGTGTCGACCATCTACCTCGCTGCAGCCGTACGCGACAATGGTGGTGGCAAGGTGATTGGTACCGAGCTCGTTGCAGCCAAGGCGGAACGAGCGTACCAGCACATTGCCGCAGCCGGTCTGTCTGACTTTGTCGAAATTCGCGTCGGTGATGCGCTCGAAACCCTCAGATCGCAGGATACGGAAGTCGATTTCATGCTGAACGATGGCTTTCCGCCCGGTGCGTTGCCCGTGCTTCACTTGATCAAAACAAGACTGCGGCAAGGCGCTATCGTCATGGCGGACAACGTCGGGGTATTTCCTGCCGACCACAAGGATTACCTCGCCTGGGTGCGAAGTCCTGGCAATGGGTTCATTTCGTGTGCGTTGGATTTGAATGAGGGGTCGGAGCTGTCGGTAAGGTGCTGAAGTCAGTGCGATGCTGGGAGCGCCAGTCGGCATCCCGATCAAGAACGTTGTGGTGCAAGTGATATGCTTCGGACCTTGCCAACGGCCAGGGAGAGCAGACTCATGAAGCTCGTACGCTTTGTTCTGATTGCGCTCGGCGCTTATGTCCTCGTGGGGATAGGTCTGGCTGGCGCACTGGCCTGGCTCCAGCCGGATCGTGGAGCAGACACGATCGTCCTGAACACGCTCGATGCCGATGGTCAGGCGTACGAAACCAAGCTGCGGGTGCGCCAGGTCGATGGGCAGCTGTGGCTGGTTTCCGGGCAGTGGTTTCGCAGCTGGTTCAACCGCGCTGTCGCGCATCCAGAGGTCGCGGTCTCACACGATGGCGTGACGACGAAGTACCTAGCTGTACCTGTGAACAGTAAAGAGCGCCTTGACGAGGTCATGCGTGAAGATCGTGAGTCAGCGGGAGCCGTTGGTGCTCTGCTCGCCCGCGCGATTCTATTGTTTGCACCGGCGAAGCTGTTACGGCTTGATCCGATTCCTGAGCCTGTGCCTGTTGAGCACGAAGCTGATCAGGTCTGATCAGCTGTTTTCAGCCTTGTTGCTGCGCTGCTGTGTGGATCGGTATCGCGTAGTGCATCAGCGACTGGTCGGAGTCTGCCTGATACCCGGGGCCGTAGAACTCGATGTCGGCACCATAGGTATGTTGATGGCTGGAACCCGCGAGCCAGGTTGAATAGATATAGTTCACGGTTCGATCAAGGTTTTCGATCTGACCCTGATGCGTGAACCTTGCGTAGGTCTGCGCCGGCAAGGTGATGCTGATCATTCCGGGTGGCATGCCTTCTAAACTTGGTACCTCCGTGACGGCGTAGTATTCGAGTTCGTCGGTTTTTCCCGCTGTCTGGCGGACCACGCCATAACAGAGTTTACCGATCTGGTTCTCGACCGTACCCAGACGACTCAGGAAATCGTTCCACAGGCCAGGCAGCTTCGCCGCCATGTTGTTCTTTTCAGAGTCCACACTGAAGAAAACCGTTCTCAAACCGACCAATCGCATTTCAGGCTGAGCGTAGATTTCCGGTTCGAGGGAGAGGTTCTGGTTGATGTGGCGAAGATAGTCCTGATCGAATTTCACTTTACGTAAAAACTGAAACTCCGTGCTTCGCCGCCGATAGTCGGCAGGGGGCACCCCAAACGCCTTGCTGAAGGCGCGGGTAAAACTCTCCTGGGATTCAAACCCGGCCGTCAGGGCGATGTCGAGTACGCGTTCATTCGTGGACGCAAGCTTGTCCAGTGCATTGGCGAGCCGACGCGAGCGGATATAGGTCTTGAGCGTCTCGTTCGTCAGCGCCTTGAATATGCGCTGGAAGTGCCATTGGCTGATCCCCGCCTGCCGCGCGATTTCCGCCGGCTCGATATCCGTATCCAGCCGGACTTCGATCAGGTCGATTCCTTTCTGAACCTGAGCCAGGTAGTCCACCGATATCCCCTGTTGATGGTCCGGTTACTGCGCGTCAGGAGTTGCGAAAAAACCGGTCATGCCGATCAGTTTGCCGTTGGTGTTGTACTCACCGTAGCTGATTCCATCGCCAACGATTGCGCCGCCAGCGTCGCACATGTTCCAACGCGCGATACTCCGTCCGTGGTGGGCAAGGAAATACGTCGTCTCGAAGTGACCGCCAGGCATCTGCTGATGGAAATCGAGCATGTAGTCGACCAATTCCGCATGACCCCGGGTATGAGCCAGTGGATCGCGATAGACGCACCCCTGATCTGTGCTGCTGGCGAGCACGCCGTACTTTTCCTGTGCGGTCGCCAGCTTCCAGGCACTGGTGTAGGTATCCCAGGTCGCGCGGTAGTTGTTGCCGTTGTCTGTCGTCATTCCGATCTTCCTTTTTTTATGTCGCCTGTGGAGCGGTGAAGATAGACAACTGCTTGATGCCAGTTTTGACATTTTGTGCGAATCAGGAAATATCGGTGCCAACACGAAAGCCGTCTACTGGGCCACCGAAATGGGCGTCGGTACGATTCTGGTTACAACGATTCCCTTCACATCCAGCAACGCCGGGATGCGCGGGGCGAGCGTCTTTTTCCAGAAGTCGGACTCATAAACCGCAGCATATTGTGCAACTCGCTGCTCTTCGCTGGCGAAACGACGCATCCAGATATAGATGGACTCATCACTCTCGCCCTTGAAGGAGCCGGTGATGACCATGCCCTTCGAAACCTGGAAGGGGATGATCTCGTCCTCCATCATGCGGATGAAAGCAGCCTGTTGGCCGGGCAGGACCTTGTATTGACGCAGTTCGTAGAATGCCATGGATTTTTTCTCCTTCAGAGTGTGGTAAAGGTGATCAGGGTCGTGCCCGGTTGTCGCGGGTACCCGGCACGATACTGCTGAAGCGGACTGACTGGCTAGTGTTTGGCATGTACCGCACCGGCCTTCGTCGGATGGCAGTCTGCCCTCATACATACGTCGTGAAAAACGAGTTAACCCGCAGGATACTTCGTATTTCCCTTTGGCTGGGCAGCGTGCACGATCCTGATCCATCTACGTTGCAGCGAGATCCCTCTGGACGCATTGATCGCCCTCGATTTTCTCGGCACGCCAACCTGGATGTGGTTTGCCTTCCTCGGCATCGTCATCGCTCTGCTCGGCTTCGATCTCGGGGTGCTTCACAAAGATGACAAGCCCATCGAAGTTCGGGAAAGTCTGCTGCTATCCCTCGGCTACATCACGGTAGCCGTGATTTTCGGTGGCTGGGTCTGGTGGCATCTGGGCGCACAAAGCGGCATGGAGTACTACACCGGATTCCTGATCGAAAAGTCCCTGTCGATGGACAACATCTTTGTTATCGCGTTGATCTTTTCGTACTTCGCCATCCCGCGGGAGTACCAGCATCGCGTTCTGTTCTGGGGCATCCTCGGGGTCATCGTGTTGCGCGCGATCATGATCGGGCTCGGGGCGGTGCTCGTGACGCAGTTCAGCTGGGTCCTTTATCTGTTTGGTGCGTTCCTGTTCTTCACCGGCGTCAAGATGTGGATGATCGCGGACCACGAACCGGATATTTCGCAGAACGGGATTCTCCGCTTCCTCAAGCGTCATCTGAGGGTGACAGATGGGCTGCGTGGCAATGCCTTTCTTGTGCATGAACCTGATCCGGTGAGTGGCAAGCTGGTCCGCTCTGCGACGCCGCTGTTGCTGCCGCTTGTGCTGGTGGAATGTGTCGACATCATGTTTGCGGTTGATTCGGTCCCTGCAATATTCGCGATCACTACCGACCCCTTCATCGTGTACACCAGTAACATCTTTGCGATCCTGGGTTTGCGTGCGTTGTACTTTGCACTTGCCGCGATGATGCATCGCTTTGTGTATCTCAAGTACGCGCTGGCACTGGTGTTGATCTTCATCGGCACGAAGATCTTCCTGGTGGGCATCATCGGCAAGACACCGCCTGCGATTTCGCTTTCGGTCACGCTGGGATTGATCGTCGGCGGGGTGGTGTATTCCATGTGGAAGACGCGGACAAAAACCGCACAGGACGCTCCGGTGACACCCTGAGAATACCGGTGGGTCCTTCTGCTGGTCGCGTGCGATGCTGAATCGGTAGTGTCAACGTCCAGGCAATTCAGCTGCCAAATAGCTGGAAGGGTGACACGTCAACACTGGTTGCGTCATCGGTGACACTCACCACGCCTTCCTGGATCAACACGTGAAGTGTCATGTTGCGCGACGCGCGAGCAGCCAGTGCCGCTGAATCCGCGGCGGACAGAAGAAGTACCCGCACATTGTTCAGGCCGTTGAGTTCGGTGCGGGTCTTGTTCCACCAGGGATCAACACCCCGACCATAAGCTATGACGATCACTTGTTCAGCACGATGGCTGGCCTTGCGGACCAGTCGGGGATCCGGTTGACCAACCTCGATCCAGAGCCGGATGTGCCCGGTCAGATCCTTGGCCCACAGGTCCGGTTCGTCACTGTCCGATATACCCCCGCCGAAGCTGAGTGATTCGTCCGCAAACATGGCGAAAGCCAGTACGCGCACCATCATTCGCTCGTCGGTCTCGGATGGATGCCGCGCCAGGATCAGCGGATGGGTGGCGTAGTACGCGCGATCAAGATCACTCACTTCGAGTGATGCCTTGTGGATGGTCGGTCTCAATGCCAAGCGGGAATCCCCTGGTGATGTGTCACGTGAAGTAATGAGCCGGGTTTGTTTTCAGGACAGGCGAAAGCCGGAATAACCCTTCGCCGCACTGTCCTTGCACAGCGCCAGGTACACCTGGGTGTTGGGGAAATAGAGCAATTCCCGCTTTTTGCCGGGAATATTGGCGCCGATGTACCAGGAATCTGCAGTACTGAACAAGGAGCCCTGAAAGCCCACGGTTAACTGTTGTGTCCAGGCTTCGGTGGCTTCAGGTGTTGCTTCTATCGTCCGGTAGCCGTGCTCTCGCAGATAGTGCAGACAATTTACCACCCAGTCGCCTTGCAGCTCCGCGCATGTCGGCCCGTTGCAGAATGCAGTGGGGCTCTGTGGACCATACAGCATGAGAAGGTTGGGGAAGCCCGGCATCGCCATACCCAGATGGGTCTGGACACCATCGGACCACAGGTCACTCAGGGCGTTACCTTGCGGGCCGCGAAGATCGATCGCCTTGAATCCGCCGGTACTGGCGTCGAAACCCGTCGCCAGGATGAGCACATCCAGATCGTGAAAGCTTGTGGTGGTTTGAACGCCGCCTGCAGTGACCGTACTGATCGGACTCTTTCGAAGCTCGACCAGGGTGACGTTGTCCTGGTTGAAAACTTCGTAATAACCCTGTTCGAGGGACGGCCGTTTGGCACCAAACGGATGAGGTGGCTCCGTGGGGGCAAGGCTATCGATCAAGCTGTCATCACGCAGGCGGGCGCGTGTCTTGTCGCGCCAGAAGTTGTATGCAAGCCGGTTGGCATCCGTGGTGG